>WTHD01000441.1 GCA_011523265.1 Candidatus Binatota bacterium | reverse complement strand
TTATCGGCCAGGGCCAGATCGAGCATGGCATCCACGGGATGCTTACCTTCCTTCTCACCCGCTTCACGCAGGGTCAGATTCTCCAGATGCTTCATGTCTGCGCGCTTGACATCAAGAATAATGACGTCGTCAAACGAACTGGTGACCGCGCCGGTGGGGTCGTTCTTGAGGGCCGGGCGGCGGGCCGGGTCCGCCAACTTCGCCTTCCGTTCTTCCACCGTCCCCAGCGTCGCTTCCCGCCAGGCCGGGTCGTCGTCCCACAAATTCCAGTCGGTAAAGGTAAAGGTAAAACCGGCGTCGGTTGAGATTGTCTGGCCGTAGATGCGCAGACCCTTTTGGCGGCAGCGTTCAATCCAGGATAACAGATTCCGGTGACGGCTCGGGTCGGCGTCCTGAACCTGGATGACGTTATACAGAATCGGTCGCCCACTCACCTGGGCCAGTTCTTCGTAGTGGCTTTCAATCACTTCCATCGGCGCCACACTGGGGATGAGTGACATCTGGATGAAACCTTCGTTGCGGTCACCTAACACCTTGGCGAGTTCCAGACAGGTTTCGTTGTGCATGATATCCGTCGGCATGGGCGTGCCGTCATAGTCACACTGTACGCTGTCTTCCCCAAAACGTTGAGCCGACCAGCCACAACCACCCGCGTCCATCCCTTCGTGCAGTAATCGTACCATCTCCCGGTGCTCATTGTCCGTCGGCATCCGGCCCGACTTCGCCTCCTCGCGCCCCATCACCCACACCATCAGCGGTGCAATGGGTATATACGGCAGGATGTTGAGCCCTTTGGGCGTACGTTCCACACTATCCAGAAACTCCGGGAAGGTGACCCAGTCCCAGGGCATCCCGGCCTTCATCGACTCGTACGGAATCGCTTCCGTCCGGGTCATGGTGCGCATCGCCCGCTCCTGGTCTTCGGGCTGTACGGGGGCAAAACCAAATCCGCAGTTGCCAATCACCACGGAGGTGATGCCATGCCAGCCCGAAATCGTCAGATACGGGTCCCAAAACAACTGCGCATCATAGTGGGTGTGCAGATCAATAAAACCCGGCACCACCATATGCCCTTCCGCGTCCAAGGTTTTTGTCCCCTGATGCGATTGCAGGCGGCCGATTTTGGCAATCTTGCCGTCTTTAACGCCAATATCGCCTCGATAGCGCGGTAGTCGCGTCCCATCGATGACCATTCCATCTTTGATCACGAGATCATATTCCGGCATAACGCCCCTCCTTTAGGAATTGGAATTTTTGCTCGCGATCCTTTGGATTTGATCGGAGCCTACTCGGACCCATACTGCTAAAACTAGCAAGTTACAAGACTTTGGGGGGATTTTTTGACCGTTTTTCCCGGTTTTCCCACGAATTTTCCACATCTACCCTGTTTTTTCTTTTCACTAAGGAAAAACGGAACAGCGCGACATGAAGGAATCACTCGGACAATTGCATCCGGATATGGCGTTGGTAGATCTTGGGCAACTCTAACGGGAGGGATGGGATGTCCTCCAGGACCATATAGCGGGACGGCGGACACATCTCGCGCAGATAATCATGGCCGCCTTTGTCAATCGTCAGACAGAACGACATGATGTTCTCGCGCTCGGCCTCGCGCAGGGCCATCATGGTATCGCGCAGACCGTACATCGGCGCGTTTTCATCTCTGCCATAGTCCGCGTCTTCAGGGAATCCGTCGCTCAGGAGGACCAGAATTTTCGCGCGGCTGGCCACGTCTTTGAGCTTACGGGTCGCATGCCGAACGGCCGCGCCCATACGCGTACTGCGCTGGGGCTCCAGCCCGCTGATGCGGCCTTTGACATCCTCCGTCAGCTTCTCACCAAACGCCTTGACCGGATAGAATTCGATGTTATACCGCCCGGCGCTGGAAAAGCCGTAGACCGCATACGCATCACCGATTTCCTCCAGAGCGGCAGACAACACCACCACCGCCTCTTTGAGGACGTCGATCACCCGGAGGCCCGTCGTTTCGCTATCGCCGTTGTCCGCTTCCTTCTGAATCCTGGCATCGGTCGAAGCACTCAGGTCCAAGAGAAAAAGCGCGGCAACATCCCGCTCCAGCGGCTGTCTGGCCGCGTACAGCCGCGTGGACGGCGCAACCCCGGTGTGCAAATCAACCCGAGCCGCCACGGCCGCGTCCAGGTCTATCACCTCTCCATCTTCCAGCCCCTTGACCAAACGAAACATCTTGGGTCGAAGCTGTTGGAACTCCCGTTTAATATTGGGAATGACCTCGCTATAGCGGGTGAGCGTACTCTCAAAGAAGCCACCCCGGTCGCCGGCCAGCGGGACTTCGTGGAGTTCGCACCAGCGGGCGCGGTAATCTTCGATCAGAAAATCCCACTCGTCATAGACGTAGCGGACTCCCACGACAGAATGCCGACGGCGCAGTTGCTCCTTTTTGTGCGCTTTCTGTTCGGCTGCGTCTTCCTCAGAGTCCAGCGCATCCAGGGGCATTCCGTGGAT
>WTHD01000494.1 GCA_011523265.1 Candidatus Binatota bacterium | reverse complement strand
GTCGAGAACGGCGCCGACGTCATTCTCAGCATCCTGAACCGGGGACACATAGGCATTATCGAGGCCGCCAAGGAGAAAGGGGTATACACCGTCGGGCGATCCACCGCTCACACGAAGATCGCACCCGACCACGTCCTCACCAACACCGTCGAGGATTGGCCTTCGATCTATCTGGCCATGGCGCAGCTCGAGAACGCTGGTGAGCTAAAGGGGGAATACCGGGTGTTCGGCTACCATACAGCCGAGAGTAACGGCGCCCAGCTGCTGTACGAAGAGGGCGTGCCGTACAATCCCGCCATTTCGGAGGAAGTGCTGGCGGCGGTCAAACAGGTCCAGGACGACATTGCCGCGGGACGCCTCCAAATCGAGGTCACCAAGCACGATGCCAGAGGCGGCAACTGAGCACTAATCTTGTCTGAAGGGAGAAACACGTCCCTTCCCTGGACGTATCGCTACGCTTCGGACTGGACCAACACGGAAAAGAGTAGGCACCGCATGGCACCCGGGGAAGGCCGCGAGCAGGGTCCTTTGCTTGAAATGCTTCGCGTTACCAAGACCTTCCCCCGGGTGCGCGCCAATGACCGCGTGACCTTCAACGTCATGCCTGGAGAGATTCACGCACTCTTGGGCGAGAACGGAGCAGGCAAGACAACCCTCATGAACGTTCTATACGGCCTGTACCAGCCCGATGAGGGAGAAATCAGAATACGGGGCAAAGCCGCAGAATTTGAGTCTCCCCGCGATGCGATACGTCTGGGAGTCGGCATGGTGCACCAGCACTTTACGTTGGTACCGACCCTGAGTGTCGCCGAAAATATCGCTCTCGGCCTGGCGGGCAGCCGCGGTCCGCTATTGAAACTGAAGGACATCACCGAGCGGGTCAGGCAGCTCTCCGCGTCCTATAGCCTGGACGTCGAGCCCGCGGCACAAGTCAGCGAATTGTCGCTGGGCCAGCAACAACGCGTGGAAATTCTCAAATCCCTGTTTCGCGGCGCGGCCCTGTTGGTGATGGACGAACCCACGTCGGTTCTCACGCCCGGTGAAGTCCGTGATCTGTTCGTGGTTCTGCGGCAGATCCGTGATGAAGGGCGGGCCGTCATCTTCATAAGCCACAAGCTTGAGGAGATACTGGAGATCAGCGACCGGGTGACCGTTCTCCGCGACGGCCGAGTCGTAGGAACCACGTCGACATCCGATGCGGACGAAAAGACGCTCGCCAGAATGATGGTCGGGCGGGAGATTTCAAAGACCTTCGATAGGCGCCCCTCTGCGGCCGGCCAACCGGTTCTCGAAGTGAACAACCTTCACGTAACCGGTCATCCCGGTCTGCGCGGCGTATCGTTTAGCGTTAGCGAAGGCGAAATATTGGGGATCGCCGGTGTCGACGGAAACGGACAGATGGAGTTGTCCCGTGCGATCGGGGGCCTGATCGGGCCTGTGAACGGCGACATTCGCATTAACGGCGAGAGCGTCGCCGGGCTTTCCGTGCGGAATCGAAAGAACCGCAAGCTCGCATACGTGCCCGAAGACCGGCGGAACATGGGACTCGTTCTCGAATTTACAGTAGCCGAAAACCTGGTCCTGCGGGATATTCGCGAGCCCCCCTTCGCGAAGCGCGGTCTTATAGACTTGGGTCAAGTCGAGAGCCGCGCCACCCAACTACGTCACACGTATGACATCCGAATGCCAAGCGTAAGGACGAGAGTGCGCCAGCTGTCAGGCGGAAATCAGCAGCGCGTGGTACTAGCACGCGAAATCTCGGGAAAACCCGACCTTCTCCTCGTTGTCCACCCCACCCTGGGCCTGGACGTCGGTGCCATGGAGTACGTCATGAGGAGTATGTTGAGGCTGCGCGAAGAGGGCGTAGCAATACTCTACATCTCTTCTGAACTTGGAGAAATCTTCGCCGTCAGCGACCGCATCGGCGTCCTGTTTCAAGGAGAGCTTATCGGTGTCGTCCCGCGCGAGAGCGCGAATATCGAGCATATCGGACTCATGATGGCAGGAAGAAAGAACGCACGGGCTGACCATGCGTAGCGGTCGAGCAAACAGTACAAGATAACTGGATCGATGTTGACGCGCCTGCGACTGGCCTCACGACAGGAACTGGCGTCGCGTGTGGACAGTCTGTTTGGTGTCCTTCTCCCAATCGCAGGCATAGTGGCGGCTCTCGTAGCCGGCGCCTTCGTCATTCTGGCTGTCGGAACGAACCCGCTGACCGCTTATGCAAGCCTGCTGGATGGGGCCTTCGGTAGCGTGCACCAAGTTGCGTCCGGCCTCAATCGGTCCACGCCCTATCTGATCGCGGCCCTCGGCGTGGCGATTGCCTTTCGTGCGGGAGCCTTCAACATCGGGGGCGAAGGCCAGATAGCGCTGGGCGGCCTCACGGCCACGGCTTTCGGCTTGGCCTTCCCGAATTTTCCGAGCCCCATACTGATCCCGTTGATGATTATTTCCGGGGCCGTGGTGGGCGGTATCTGGGCGGGCATTGC
>WTHD01000142.1 GCA_011523265.1 Candidatus Binatota bacterium | reverse complement strand
CTCTCCTTTTGCCCGGTATCGTGCTGATTCCGACGACCATGTTCCAGGCCGTCGGCGCGACCGATGTCTTCCTGTTGTGGGCCGTATCTGCCTCCGTCATAGCCTGTGGTGTGACCACGCTGCTGCAAGCGGTTCGGGTCGGCCCAGTTGGCGCAGGCTATATCCTGACGACAGGACCACCCGGAATCGCTATCGCGGTCAGTGCCATGGCGGTCGCCGTGGGCGGTCCGGCCTTGCTCGCCACCATGGTCTTCATCATGGCTCTCTTCCAGTTTGTGGTCTCCGCGCGTCTTTCGCTGTTCCGGCGGCTCCTGACTCCGGCCATCACGGGAACGGTGCTCATGCTGACGCCGGTTACGGTCATGCCGATTATCTTCAATCAGTTGAAGAACGTGCCGGACGGAACCCCGGCATTGGCCGCTCCGCTGAGCGCTCTGGCGACCCTCCTCGTCGCTGTTGGTATCATGCTGAAGGCGACGGGGTCGCTGCGCCTCTGGGCGCCGGGCATCGGTATTGCCGCCGGCTCAGCGATCGCCGGGGTTTTCGGTCTCTACGACATCGACCGCGTTGCTGAGGCTTCGTGGATTGGTCTCCCGAGGGCCGAATGGCCGGGCTTCGATCTCAACTTCGGGACGGCTTTCTGGGGGCTTCTTCCGGCGTTTCTGTTCATCGCCCTGCTCTGCACGGTCCAAACGATCAGCAGTGCCGTTTCCATTCAGCGCCTATCCTGGCGTCAGCCCCGGGCGGTGGATTTCCGAGCGGTGCAAGGGGCGGTCGCCGCAGACGGCGTCGGCAATCTTCTGTCCGGCCTCGCGGGAACAATGCCGAACGGGTTTCGTCCGACGGGCGCGGCGATGGCTGAGCTGACCGGAATCACCTCTCCCAGTGTCGGAGTCGTCCTCGGGGCATTGCTCATCACGCTCGCCTTCCTGCCGAAAGTGCTCGCCGTATTTCTGGCGATACCGAGCCCGGTTATCGCCGCTTTTATTACCATAACGATGGCGACGATTTTCATCCTGGGTATAAAGATCGTCGTTCAGGATGGGCTCGACTATCGCAGGGGCTTAATCGCCGGCGTCGCGTTCTGGCTTGGAGTCGGCTTTCAGAATGGCGTGATATTTCCCGAGTATGTATTGGAGTTCGCGGGAGGTCTGCTGCGGAACGGGATGATAGCCGGCGGCCTCGCCGCCATTGTCATGACCCTCTTCGTGGAGCTGACGAAGCCGCGCCGCAGTCGGCTTGAGGTGGAGTTCGGCCTCTCGGCCCTGCAGAAGATCAGAGATTTTCTCGGCGTGTTCGCGTCCCGCAACGGTTGGGACACAACCATGGCGGACCGCCTCGACGCCGTCGGCGAGGAGGCGTTGCTGACGCTCCTCGGGCAAGATGAAGCTGAAGAAGAGCGTCAGCGGCGGCGCCTGCTCCTGGTTGCGCATAGAGAATACGATGCGGCGATCCTCGAATTCGTCGCCTCAATGGGCGATGAGAACCTTCAGGATCAGATCGCGTTGCTCAGCGAGCAGCCCGCCGAAGATTTGATCGAGCGGGAAGTCTCCCTTCGGCTATTGCGGCACCTCGCGTCCTCGGTTCGTCATCAGCAATACCATGACGTTGACATCGTAACCGTTCGTGTGGCAAGTCCAGACGGGTAGACGTGAGGCGAGCACGACTTCACCAATCTCTCAATGAAGGAGGATACGTTGATGTATTTCGTGATTTTCATAACCGATAAGCCAGGTGCGGAACAGACGCGGATCGATATGATGGACACCATTCGTACCTATCTGCATGATCACCCTGATCATCCCGGCGTCAGCCTTCATCACGCCGGCCCGACGCTGGCCGAGAACGGAGAGACCATAAACGGCTCTCTCCTGGTGGTCGAAGCGCCTTCGCTTGAGGCGGCGCGGGCTTTTGTTGCGGACCATCCTCTCAACAAGGCGGGTCGCCTCGCCGAATGTCAGGTGCGTCAGTGGGACTGGCGGACGGGCTGCCCCACCTAGGGTCCGGTCATAACCAACGCTCCGGGCGGTACTCCGTCGCCCTCCTCAATTCGGCCCTTCTTCTGTAGTGCTGACTTGGAACTGGTGGCTGCAACTACGTCATCCGCCGGTCAGTATGACTTCCACCGGAGATACGGGGGAATGTGTGGAGATCAAAGACCTGATTATCGATGACCGTGAGAGAGGAATTTTCAGGGTCCACAGGTCGACCATGACCTCCATGGATTTGTTCCGGCGGGAACAGGCACGCATCTTCAACCGCTGCTGGATATATCTGGGACACGAGTCGGAAGTGGAAAACCCCGGAGACTACCGGCGCCGCACGGTAGCGGGCCGCCCGCTTTTCTTTATCCGTGGGAAAGACGGTCAGGTCCGGGTGTTCCTCAATTCCTGTCCCCACCGGGGTGCGTTGCTCTGCCGCCGCGACGAGGGAAACGCCGAAGTCCTGCGATGCTTCTATCACGCCTGGTCTTTCAACACCTCCGGGGAGTTGATCGGCCTCCCCGGGGAAGACGCCTACGGCCCTTCCTTCGACCGGAGCGAACTGAGCCTGAAGGCCCCCCCGAGGGTCGACAGCTACCGGGGTTTTTACTTCGTGAGTTTCAACCCCGCTGTCGAAGACCTGCTCTCCTACCTGGCGGGAGCCAGAGACTACCTTGACCTGATCGTGGATCAGGCCGAGGCAGGGATGCAGGTAGTTTCCGGTTCCAACATGTACACGCTAAAAGCCAACTGGAAGCTCCTGGCCGAAAACAGCCTGGATGGCTATCACCTGATCCCGACCCATCGGACTTACGTGGATTATATCGCCGGTCTGGGGACAGACGACGGCGGGGACACGATGGCGGCCCGCCCCCCCGGCGTAGCGAGAGCCTTGGGCAACGGCCATTGTGTGTCGGAGAACATCGCCCGGAGCGGCCGCCCCATCGCCCACTGGCACCCCTTATTCGGCGAAGAGGCGCGGGAACCGCTGGCGCGAGTCCGCCGGCGGTTGGTGGAAAAATACGGCGAGGAGCGCGCCTACCGGATGGCCGATACCTCTCGCAATCTGCTCATCTATCCCAACCTGATCATCCTGGACTTCGTGGCCATCACCATCAGGTATATCGAGCCCCTGGCACCCGACAGCATGGACGTCACGGCATGGCACCTTGTCCCCAGGGAGGAATCAGGGGCCAGGCTGGTCACCCGACTCGACAGTTTCCTGACGTTCCTCGGACCGGGCGGCTTTGCCACCCCGGATGACGTGGAAGCCTTGGAATCGTGTCAGACCGGCTTTCGTGCCACCGAAACCGAGTGGTCCGACCTCTCCAGGGGCATGCTCAAGCCCATCCCGGGAACGGCGGATGAGCTCCAGATGCGAGGATTCTGGCGGCAATGGCACGCTCATATGCAAGGTCTGAGCAAGACCGACGTACAGGACGGGCCCCCCACTACAATGGAAGCCGCGGTGGCTTCTGGAACAGGAGAACGATGACGGTTGCCAACACGCCGACGTTACGCGAAGTGGTAGAGGATTTCCTGTTTCAGGAAGCCGCGATGCTGGATGAATGGCGACTGGACGACTGGGTCAAGCTTTTTACCGAAGACGCCCGGTACGTGGTCCCCACCACTGATTTGCCGGAAGGGGACCCTAAACGCGACCTGGTGTTCATCAATGACGACATCACCCGGTTGCGCGCCCGGGTGGCGCGGTTAACCAGCCGTCATGCGCACCGCGAGTATCCGTGGTCGCGGACCCGCCGGTTTGTTTCCAACGTGCGGGTTGAAGAAAGCAACGATGCCGAGCTGTCGGTCACGGCAAACGTCCTGGTTTACCGGTTTCGGAGCGGGGAGGGAGCGCCTTACGTTGGCAGCATTGACTATGTCCTGCGGCGGGATGGCGGAGACTTGAAAATCGCCTACCGGCGTGCAGTGCTGGACTTGGAAGCGCTCTCGTGGCACGGGGCGGTCAGCATCATCTTTTGAACCCCGGGGCAATGGGGCTCGTCGAAGCCTACGGGGCCATCAGGATGAAGGTTGAATACATAAAAGCAACAAGTATACAATGCACTCAACCCATAGGAGGTGACTCATGGAAGACCCGAAGGTAGGCAAGCTCCGCGAGAAGTTGGGGATCTCTGCCAAGGACCAGCAGGGGGCGGCAGGTAAGGCGATCAGCCCCAATCTGCGGAAGAAGATCTCCACCGATCCGAAACCAGGGGGGAATTTCCTTTCCGCGACCACCGATCCGAAATCAGGGGGGAATTTCCTTTCCGCGCTCGGCTCGTGACCGATACGGCGATGCCGCTAAGCAGTCCACGTTAAGCGCGTTATCGCCCCCTCCCCGAAGGCTGGCAGTTCTGAGAAGAGCTGCCCCGTGTTGTGACGGGCCGTTATCTCGAGTACGGCTTGGGGTGGTCGGTCGGAGTCATGACCTGTGCCCGGTCTGATTCGGATCGAAATCGTTGCAGGTGGGCACGACCGAGCGCCTGCGTCCACCCGCAAGGCAGCCCGGAAGGGAAGTCGGCAGGAAGAGTCGCTGGCCTGCGCACGTTCCCGACAGTCGATGGCACTCCCTTCTCCCCCGCCAAGGCCAACCATATACGGGTAACGAACATGCTTACCGCCACTGACAGAAGAGCAGTGAGCTTCCGTAAGCTCCGAACGCTGGAAGTCGTATTGAAGGTCACCGAACGATGTAACCTGGATTGCGACTATTGCTATTTCTTTAACGCGGGGGACGACAGCTACAAGAATCATGCGGCGTTTATTTCCAAGGACACGGTCGCGCTGCTCGTGCGGCGGCTTACGGAATTCTCCAAAGAGCGCAAACTTGAACGAATAGCGATTCACCTACATGGCGGCGAGCCTCTGCTCATGTCAAAAGCCCAACTGGACAGCATCTGCGATGAGATTCGATCAAATCTGGCACCTGTTGTCGATCTGTCGATTACCATCCAGACCAACGGAATGCTGATTGACCTTGAGTGGATAGAGGTTTTTAACAGACACGGCGTCGCGGTGGGTATCAGCCTTGACGGGACGCAGGAGGACAACGACGCCCATCGACTCGATCATCGTGGCAGGTCCTCATATCAGGCGACCGTTCGCGGTCTGGAGCTGTGCCAGCGACACCTGAGCCAGCCGCCCGGCGTCTTGGCCGTGATTGCCGAGAACTCCGACCCTAAGGCAATCTACGAACACTTCCGACACGATCTTGGCCTCGGGCGCCTCGACTTTCTCCTCCCCGACCTGAATCACGACAACTTCGACGGCGACGCAGAGGCATACGGTGAATTCCTGGTCCAGATCTTCGACATGATGGTGAATGACGAGGAGCCCGTCAGTGTCAGAATCATCGATCATTTTCTCGCGAGCATCTACGGATACGGAAACTTCCTCTTCGGTGCCGGGCGTGGTGACCCCGAATATCTGCTCATCACCGTTTCGTCCGATGGCGGAGTCGGGCCTGACGACACCCTGAGATCCACGAAGTTTTGGAGTGGATATGAATACAGGGACTTAAGGAGTTACCGCATTGAGGAGATAATCCACGATCCGTTGTTTCAAGAATTTGAGCTTGCTAAGAAGACGACCGCATCCGCATGTTCAGGTTGCTGTTGGCGTAATGTCTGTGGCAGTGGCCAGCCGGTCCACCGGTATGCGACGCGCAATGGATTCGACAACCCGACCGTCTATTGCAAGGGACTGGATGGGTTCTACACCCATGTTTTGAGGTATTTGGCCTTACACGGAGAGCCTTTGGAGAAAATCAGTGCAAACTTGGTCTGAGACGACCGTAATGCGTCGTGGTTGGAAACGCGCATCGACAGTCAGGTCTGAGGTCCCTGATCGGTTGGTGACTTACCTTGTCGGCCGATACGCCCGAACACGGGCCAGGCCAGCGCCAGCCCAATCAGTCCGAATTCCAGCAGGCGGGCCCAGAGCGGCTGTTGATAGGCTTGCAACTCGTAGTCGTTCACATTGAGCCCGGTAACATACGAGATGAGGACAGACATGGAGGCCGTCCAGGCCCATACGCTGGGGAAGATCGTCGCAAAGGGCAGAACCCAGAGCAGATACCACGGATTGATGACCGGTGCCGCCGCCAGCAGTACACCGTAGACCCAGTCACCGCGCGGAACGGGCTGTCCTTCGTCCCGGCAATACCGCCGATAGTACCAGCCCCAGAACAGGGCGCAGGCCAGCCCCAAAACGAGCTTGGCCTCGAAAGCCGGCAGCGCCAGCGTCAACAGCCCAAAGGCCGCGGAGTTAAACTCCCATTCCTGGGCGAAGACCAGCAGCGAGTGCAGGTCCGTGCCGCCGCTCAGGGCGAACGGCGCGTATAGGGCCGCCAGCGTAGCGCCGAACAGGACCCAGTGCCGGACTGAGGCACCGACCAGCACGAACGGCACCAGCACCAGGGCGAATATCTTGGCCCCGCAGGCCAGACCCAGACACACCGCGGTGCGCTGCCAGCGGCGTGCCCTGGCCAGGACGAGGGCGGCCAGCAGCAAGCCGACGCCGATGCCGTCCAGATGAGCGGTGAAGGCGATTTCCTTGACCACCAACGGACACCAGGCGTAGAGCATAACGCTCCGTGCCGGTGCCAGGCGCAGCAGCAGGACCACAGTGGCCAGGTCAATGACAATCAGCAGGAGCTGCAAGGCCGCGATGCTGCCCGGCCGCAGCCAGTAGCCGAGCAGGAAGACGAACTGTGTTGTCGGAGCGTAGATGGTCGGCAACTCGGGGTGGTTGATCCCGTCCAGCACGGTATGAAACGTGGCGGGAACGGTCGGGTCGGTGAAAAACGCTTCCGGGACGGCGGCGTAGGGCGTGCCGGCGGTAGCAAAACGGTAGCCGTCCCACAGGTAGCGATAGAAGTCGTCCTCGAACAGCGGCCCACCAACCAGCCCGCAGATTCTGAAGGCTATGGCCCAGAAGAGCAGGCGGTCGAGCGGGAAGGGTTCGTCACGCCGGTGGCAGTACAGGAAGAGGCCGAATACCGGCAGGCCGGTCCAGGCCATCAGGATGAAGAAGGCGACCAGGTCGGGTTCGCCAGGGGGCCGCGCCAAAAAGGCGAGGGCGGCGTAGCCCAGGGTGCAGCTCAGACCGACCGCGTCCACCAGCCGGCGCGTCGTAGCGCTCGGTTGCCCACCCGCGTTTGCGCCGGCTATCGTCTCAAGCATATCCCGCCCGGCACGACATACCGTTACTGACTCATGACCCGTCTCGTTTCTGTCCCCAGGTATCCCAGTAGGTCAGTTCGGCAGCCGGAATACGCCGGGCCGCCTTGAAATCCGTGCCTGTATAATAGGCCACGGGCAAGAGTACACCTTGTGTCACCGTGTCCGGAATATTGAGCAGCTTGGCCGCTTCGTCGGCGTGTTTGAGATGTACGGTGGTCCAACAGCAGCCCAAACCCCGCGCCCGGGCAGCCAGCATGAACGACCAGGCCGCCGGTAGCATGGAGCCGTAGGCCGTAGCCTGATCGAAAAGCGGCACGTCCTGGACCTGATCCTCGATGCAGAACAGTACATGGACCGGCACCTCATGCAGATGATTGACCAGATAGACGGCGGAGTCGATCATGCGCTGGGCTTCGGTCGAGGCGGGTCCTGTGGTCCCATACGTCGCGTTGTCGGCCTGCTCCCAGTAGGACTCAAAAGCCTGTTTGTAGAGTCGGGCGATGCCAGCCCGTTTTTCCGCATCGCGAATCACCACAAAGCGCCATTTCTGGGTATTGGTGGCCGAGGGGCTCTGCACCGCCACTTCCAGACATTCTTCGATCAATGCCGGTGGGACCGGACAGGTCAGATCGAGACGTTTTCGGATGGAGCGCGTAGTGGTTAAAAGCTTGTCGCATACACTCAGGTCCAGATCTGTATTCATAGCTCACCTCTGTCAGAAAAAATCACAAAGCGCAGGTAAGAACAACTCGCACGCCGACTGACACGCTAACGGTGTTGACAAATGAAATTGATAATGATTCTCAATTTCAACAAAATAGAATAAGGGGGAGGTGAGGCCTAGAAGACTTATCGGCAATCGATATGAGATATACACGAGCGGCCCGAGGACCTGATCCCAGCGCCCATCAAAGGAGAGAGAGGAGACAGACCATAATGCGGAAAAGCATATGGATTTTGAGCGCGCTGGCTCTCGTGCTGGGCATTCCCGTGGGCGGCCATGCCGCCGATGAAGAGCGAATGCAGCAACTTGAACAGCAATTGCATGCCATGCAGAACGCGATGTCGTCGATGCAGGGCGAGTTGGAAAGTCTGCGGGCCGAACAAGAGCAGGAACAGGAGCGCGAGGCGGAACAGACCCGCCGTCAGGACGTGCTGGCCGAGGAAGTGGACAGCCTGCGCACCAGTCTGACCCTGCCCGACTTCAAACCCCTGACCATGGAAGACAGCGTCTACGGCCTGGGACCGGCGGCCTCCAAGATTTACGGCGTCGAACAGGGCCTGTCGATCGGCGGCTACGGCGAGGCCTTTTACCGCAAGGACGTGAGCGACAAGACGCGCAGCGACCGTGACACGACCGACTATCTGCGCTTTGTGCTCTACGCGGGCTATAAGTTCACTGACCGCATCATCCTCAACACCGAGTTGGAGTTCGAGCACGCCTCGACCAGCGTCGGCGGTTCGGTGTCGGTCGAGTTCGCCTACATCGATTTCCTGATGTGGGACTGGGCCAATTTCCGGGCCGGTATGCTGCTCGCCCCGCTGGGCATCGTCAACGAGTTGCATGAGCCCGTGTTCTTCCACGGCGTGGAGCGGCCCGAGGTTGAGCGGCGCATCATCCCCTCGACCTGGCGCGAGAACGGCATCGGCATATTCGGTGAGCTGCTGCCCGGTCTTGAATACCGCATCTACGGCATGAACGCGCTTGAGGGTGTGGAAAGTAACACGTCCAAGTGTACGCCTAACGATGACGGCAACTGTGTGACCAAGCCCTCGTTCAAACTGAAGGAGCACTACCGCAGCATGCGCCAGAAGGGCGGTAATGCCCTGGCCGAGGATATTGGGCTTGCGGCGCGGCTGGACTACACGCCCATGCTGAACCTCAAGTTCGGCGGCTCGGTCTACACCGGCAAGTCCTCCCACGATAGTCAGTACTACGAGTGTGTGGACGGGAAGTGCGGCCCGGTCAATGTGCCCGGCGCGCGGCTGACCATCTGGGAGTTGCACTCCATGTACAGTTGGCAGGGGCTGGACCTGCGGGCACTGTTCGCCATGTCCCATCTCAAGGATTCGGACGAACTCAACCGCATCGGTGGTGGCGGTAAGATCGCCAAGGAGATGTACGGCTTCTACGTCGAGGCGGCCTACGACATCATGCCGATGGTGATGGGGAATACCATCCAGCAATTGTCGCCCTTCCTGCGTTTCTCCTATATCGACCAGCACGCCGAGATGGCTGGTGACTGGGACGCCAAGGGGCGGTACGAGCACCGCATCTGGACCACCGGTGTCAGCTATAAACCCCACCCGAACGTGGTGCTCAAGGTGGATTAC
The DNA here is from genome assembly GCA_011523265.1 of Candidatus Binatota bacterium. GTDB lineage: Bacteria > Desulfobacterota > Binatia > Bin18 > Bin18 > Bin18. The sequence continues at coordinate 2,608 of WTHD01000142.1, read as the reverse complement.
CGTAACTTCGATACCGTGGATAACGACAACGAGCGCGAAGACGAGGTCAACTTTGGCATTGGCTTTGTTTTCTAGAGCCCATGTCGTTCAATACGTTCTGGGCATGGTGGTACTGCTGGGCAGTGCCACCATTGCCGAGGCCGAGGTTTTTTATTCCAAGGCAGAGGCGTTACAGGTGGCATTTCCCCAGGCAGACCGCGTCGAGACGCAAACCTTCTTCCTCACTTCGCAGCAGATCGAACGGATTGAGGACATGGCGCAGGCCCCGGTCGATTCCAAGCTGGCCACTTTTCACGTCGGTCATACGACCGACACCGTACAGGGCTACGCCTTTATTGAGACACATCTTGTACGGACCTTTCCGGAAACGTTTCTGATGGTGGTGTCCCCCGACGGCACACTCCAGAAACTCCTGGTGCTGGCCTTTTATGAGCCGCTTGACTATCTGCCGTCGGATCTCTGGCTGGAGCAGTTTGATCAGAAGCGCCTGACGCCCTCGTTGCGCCTGCGGCGCGATATCCACGGCATTATGGGCTCCACGCTGACCGCCCAGGCCGTGACCCAAGGCGTGCGTAAAGTTCTGGCCCTTTTTCAGGTCTTGATTCAGGAGAAACAATAGCGTGCGCTTTGTGATTACCGGCGAGTGGTCTAGAAACCGGCTGCTCCAACTCATCATCGTCATCTTCGTCATCTATGTCATCGGCCTGTGGCTGACGAACGCCCTGCTGTACTTCCAGAAGATGGACCTGAGCTATGTCTCGGTGACGGAATACTATCTGGGCTCGGAAGAGCGTTTTTTGCAGCCGCGCAGCTATCAGGGCATGCTGGAAGTGACTCATTTTCACTTATTTGCCATGGGTCTGCTGCTGCTGACGCTGACGCATCTGATGCTGTTCGTGCCCATTTCTCCGAACCTGAAAGCCTGGCTGATTATCATTCCGTTTTTCTCCGCCCTGATCGATGAGGGCGGCGGCTGGCTGGTCCGTTTTGTCCACCCCGGCTTTGCCTATCTGAAAATTGCCGGCTTTCTCGCCCTGGAAATCAGTCTGGCGGCGCTGGTCGTGATTTGTCTGTGGTCTATCTTTCGGGGCTCACAGGAGCACTACCGACAGCAAAGGCCACCCGCCGTGCGGCGAGATACGGCCGATGTGGAAAACGTCGGTCTTGGGGCCGCGGGGGAGATGGTGGAATGATGAGAGGTTGGGGATTCGGGATTGGGGGTTGGGCGGTCGTTCTGAGCCTCCTGGTCTTTGGCAGTCCTGTCCGGGCATGTGAGACCGATGGTCGCTATATTATGGGCACGGTTTTTCAGGCCACGCTGTGCCGGGCAGAATCCATCCCTCAGGCGCAGATAAGCGCGGTGTGGCACGAGGTTTTTACCACCGCGCAGCGGTTTGACGCTCTTTTTACCACCTATGCTCCGCACAGCCCGCTCAGCTATCTGAACGCCCAGGCCGGGCAGGGACTCCAGGTAGTCCCTGCCGAAGTGAGTGATATTCTGCGTCTCTCGCAGCACTACGCAGACCTGACCAATGGCGCTTTCGATATTACGGTGCGGCCGCTCCTGAGCCTATGGCGACAGGCGGAAGCCACCCAAACCCGGCCAACCGCAGCGGCTATTCGCCATACCCTGCGGTCCGTTGGGAGTCAGAAGCTGCACTTTGCCGCGCCCCACCGCGTTGGTCTGTCCGCGTCTGGTATGGCGCTGGACCTGGGGGGCATCGGCAAAGGCTATGCGCTCGACCGGATCGCCAAACGGCTCCATGAACAGCGGCTGACAAACGCCCTGCTCAATTTCGGGCAGAGCAGCCTGTGGGCGCTTGGCCGCCCGACTGACGGGGAGGGCTGGCGCTTATTGTTACGACAGTCGAATGGAGAGATCGTCGGCGTTGCCACGTTTTCCGATCAGGCCGTTTCCATCTCCGGGAGTCTTGGCCAGAGTATGCAGGTCGAAGGCCGGCGCTACGGCCATATTATCGATCCCCGGACCGGTCGGCCCGTGCAGCGCGACCTCGTGGCCTGTGTTGTGGCTCCGAGCGCGGCCCAAGCCGAGGCATTGAGCACGGCGCTCTTAATTTTAGGGGAACAGGAAGGGCTCGATCTCATTGAGCAACTCGATGGCGTCGAAGGATTCTTACGCGAAGCACACGGCACACAGTGGATGACAACGGGGTGGGAGCGGGTCAGCCGTTTTGTCGCCTTAGTAGGGGCGGCGCAGGCGTCGCCCCTACCTTGACGAACAGCGAATTCTGTCAGCGTACAGAGGAGGGACAAAGACATGCGCACCAACGAAATACTGGCAACTATTCCAAACGAGACATCTCCCACCGCCCCACCCAATACTGCGCTGGAGATCGCTGTGGAGCTGCCCCAAGCGGATGAGCCTAACGGACAGGTAGACGAACAGCCGAGCATTGCCTTCCGGCGGCTGACGTGGGGCTCGGGCTTGGGCTGGTGTCGGCAGCAAACCCTGACCCTGACTCCGGCGGAAGCCGAGGCCGTACTCAAGGCATTACAGAAGAGTCGGCGCAAATGGCGGGGAGAATCTGCCACGCCCCAGGGCAAAGTCATCCCTTTTCCGGGTTGCCCCTCAATCTGACCTGTTTTC
>WTHD01000173.1 GCA_011523265.1 Candidatus Binatota bacterium | reverse complement strand
GCGGGCGTCCCGCCCGCCTCTTCAGACGCATCGGAAATCACCGAAAATGCTCTAGGATCGAAAGGGAAGAGTGGAAGCCATGAACTCACAGGTCTCGGTATCAAAGCCCGCGCTCGCCGCTTTTTGCCGAGCGCACGGAATCAAACGACTCGCTATCTTCGGTTCGGCGCCGCGAGAAGACTTTGGACCGGCCAGCGATATAGATGTACTCGTCGAGTTCGAGCCTGATCGAACTCCCGGCTTGCTGGGCATTGCCGGCATGGAGGGGACAATGACTGATAAGCTCATTGAACGGAACCCGGACATCCTTTGGGGGACTCCGGTGTTTGCCGGCACCAGGGTGCCGGTGCGAGCCTTGATGGATTATCTGGAAGCTGGAGACCTGCTGGACGAATTCCTCGATCATTTCCCCACGGTATCGCGGAGCCAGGCAATTGCGGTGCTTCAGCGTGCGACGGCGCTGCTGTTAGGGGAGGCGAATGAAGCCGCTGCTTGACGAGAATATGCCGCGGCCACTCGCTTCGGCATTTCCGCAGTCGTTCACCTTCCATGAATACGGTAATTCCTCACCCAGAACGGAGGTAATCACATGACTCGACTGCTTGAAGAGGCATTCGAGAGAGCTTCCGAGCTTCCGCAGGAAGAACAAGATAAGTTCGCGCGGTTCCTGCTGGATGAATTGGATGCTGAGCGAAGATGGGCTGAATTGTTTAGTCGTCCAGAATCGGAGGATTTGCTGGAACGCCTAGCCGATGAGGCTCTATCGGAGCATAGGGCAGGACGGACGTGGCCCCTCAAATTGGAGGATCTGTAGGGGTGCGTTCTTTCACGCAGAAGAGCTTCTGGGATGCGTATCGGCGCCTGCCGGACGAAGTGCAACGACGGGCCCGTGAGGCATACCGCTTCTTCATGTCGGACTCCGGTCATCCGAGTCTGGACTTCAAGCGCGTAGGACAGCGGCGGCCCGTGTATTCGGTGCGTATCAGTATGGACTATCGCGCTCTTGGCGTCATGCACGAAGGTGACATTGTGTGGTTCTGGATAGGGCCGCACCACGAATACGATAAGCTCCTCAAGGGAACGTAGGCCCAATCTTGTGGATGACCAAGCGTCAAATACTCGGCATGACTAAACTCAATATCTCCGAAGCCGCCACCGTTCAGTTCCCAATGGTCCGCCATGCTGCGGAGATCGGCTGGACGCCACTTCCGCCGCAAGCAGCGGCGCGCAAGCGCGGGGGCGAGGCCGGGCTGCTGTTCCGCGCAGAGATCGAGGAAGCCCTTGGGCGGTTCAATCCCTGGATGACTGCTGACGCCATCCGCACCACCGTCGAGAAGCTCGAAGCCCTGCCGCCAACAATCGAAGGCAACCGCGAAATGCTCGCCTGGCTGCGCGGCGGGCGACAGGGATATGACGAGACTGAGCAGCTCCACCGGCCCGTCCGGCTCATCGACTTTGAGACGCCGGGTGCCAACGTTTTTCACGTCAGCTGGGAATGGAAGCTCAAACCCCCGGCCCGAAAGGGCAATCGCGCGGACGTGATGTTCGTTGTCAACGGCGTGCCGGTCGTCATAGTCGAGCACAAGAATCCGAAGGATGCCGACGCCATAGAACGGGGTATCACGCAGCTGCGACGCTACGAGAAGGAGACGCCCGAGCTGATGGGCGCAGCGCAACTCTTCAACGTCACCCATCTCCTCGACTACTGGTACGGCGTTACCTGGAACGCCTCGCGCCGCTTCAGGGCGCGCTGGAAGGAGCGACAGGAGGAGAGGCGGTTACGGGCGGCCCTCTATCGCCCGCTTCTGCGACTGAACAGCGACGAACGGGGCCGAGTCGTGGAACACATTTTCACTATTCTTCTGGGCGCCGGCGCTGATGACGATGCACGTGCCCGACTGGAAGAAGTACGCTATGGGAAAACAGCGCGTCGCCTACGGTTCAAACATCGCTCTTGAAGGAGACGCTGGACGCACACGGGAGAAATTATGTCGGCCGTCATCTACGACAAAGAAGACAGCCTGGCCATTGTGTCACTGAACCGCCCCCGGGTGTTCAACGCCTACAACGTGGAAATGCGCGACGGTCTGTACGAGGCGCTGCAAGCCGTTGGCGACGATCCCGAGGTCCGGGTCATGATTCTGCGCGGTGAGGGCCCGGCCTTTTCGACCGGCGGGGATGTGTCGGAGTTTGGCTCGGCTCCCTCCCCGGTCGGGGCGCGGACCATACGCTGGCGTCGCGACGTGTGGGGCACCCTGCTCGGCCTGCCCCAGCCGACGATTGCGGCGGTGCACGGCTTTACCGTGGGCGGCGGCATGGAAATGGCCCTGCTGTGCGACCTGTGTCTTGCCGCCGACGATACGGTCTTCTTTTTGCCGGAAACCGGATTGGGGATGATCCCCGGCGTGGCCGGCACACAGACCGCGCCGCGGGCGATCGGCCTGGGACGCGCCCTGGATATGGTCTTGACGGGCAAGCGGGTGAACGCCGAGCAG
>WTHD01000242.1 GCA_011523265.1 Candidatus Binatota bacterium | reverse complement strand
CTACCGGGCGGTCGATGCCTATAACACCCGGATGTACCTCCTGCCGGCGCTCAGGGTCGGCGAGCGCCGGCAGGAGGTACATCCGGGTGTTATAGGCATCGACCGCCCGGTAGGAGTAATCGTCTTGCAGGGCTGTTCTTTCCGGCTTGTTTTCCATATGACCCCCCTTTTGTCCCACAACAGATCGCGAGCAACTCCCTAGCCTAGCTGGCTCCATTACGAAAGCCAAGATTTTTTGGCAAGCCCTGAGATACCCCCTGAGAAAAGGGAAGAGGTCTGTCAGTACGCTCTCGTCATGCCGGACCTGATCCGGCATCCAGAGGCCGGGAGCCCTTCGACTTCGCTCCGCTACGCTCAGGGTGAACGGCGGGCCTGGATTCCTGCTTCCGCAGGAATGACGGGCGGCTACACAGAAGCGTAATTTGTCTAAGCGGCCGGCGCTGTTGTCTTGATATCAGCCAGGAACTCGATGACCGCTTGGCTGAAAATGTCGTTCTTATCCCCGGCGACCATATGGCCGGCATCGGACACATCGACGTATTTGGCATGCGGCACGGCATCGAGAAATTCCTGGGTCGTTTCGTCGCTGATTACATCGCTGAGTTTCCCCCGGACCAGCAGGGTCGGCACCCGCCGCAGCCCGCGAGCCGCTGCCATAAGCCGTTCGGGGTCGCGCCGAAAGCGGGCCGGGTTCATGAGGTTCGGGTCCCAGTGCCAGCGGTAACGACCGTCCTCTCCCTGACGCAGGTTTTTGGCCAGACCGCTCACATCCTTTGGACGGGGACGGTGAGGAATATAGGTGGCGATGGTATCGGCGACTTCTTCCAGACTCTCAAAGCCGTCGGGTCGGGCGGTCATGAAGGCCCGAATACGGTCCACGCCCTTCTGCTCCACCCGCGGCGTGACATCGACCAGCACCACCCCGGCGCTCACCGGCTGCGGCGCTTCCCCTTCGGTCAGCATTGAGGTAATGCCGCCCAGGGAGGCCCCGACCAGGACCGGTCTTTGGTCGAAATGACCCAGCACAACGTGGAGGTCCGCGGAAAACTTCTCGATATTGTAATTGCCGTCCGGAGCCCAGCCGCTCTCTCCATGCCCGCGCAGGTCCAGGGACACCGCATACCAGCCGTGCTCGGCCAGGGTCCGACCCGTATTCCCCCAGGCAAAGCGCGTTTGGCCGCCGCCGTGCAGGAGCAGGACGGGCGGATTGCCGGTGTCTCCCCAGGCGTCGCCGATAATGGTGAGTTCTTCTTCGACACGGTAGGTCACGCGTTGGGCTGAAATGTCTGCTTGCTGTTCGGGCATGTATGTACTCCTGAATATGTTTCTGTCGAGGGACGAGCCGTAAAATCGAGAGGAACCCTACCATTCAGGCAGAATCGGGGCAAGGGAGAGTCTATAAGGGTACTGGCTTATTTTACTCCGTAAGGCGTTGATTATATTGGCCAAAAATCCTCAAACTGCGCCAGTACCTCTATAAGAGTGTCGCCTCTGCGAGTGAATTGAGAGGTAAGCTGGGCAGGTGGGATTTATCCATCAATATCCGTCTGATTCCTCAACCTGTTCTATCCGATAAAGTAGCTGTCCGTGTTCTTGAACATATTTCAAAGGAATTTTAGGATTGTTGATATCCTTTCCACCATCGTCATGCCATTTCGTCTCCCACTTTTTATAATAGAATTCTAAATCCTGTGGGGTTAGTCGATATATCTCTTGAATTTCAATTCCCTTATATACCGCAAAAATCCAGTCTACTCTTCTGTACTTCTCAATAATGACAGGGTTCATATGGTGATGAGTTGAAAAACTCTTAGTTTTATAGATATTAACGGATTTCAGTTCATATTCATTACCCTCCTCATCTATGGCGTCATTTCCTTCACGTCCCGGCAACTGGCAAAGATTAAGAAGTAACAAAACTTGCAGGATTTTACCGCCATTATCCTGAAAGATATCGTCGATCCCATGTTTGTCTGCAAGCTGCTGATAGTCTCGGATGTGCGGGAACAGAGCAGCGAGCTTCTGATAGTCTGGATGTTTCTTCACTCGCCTTCCTTCACGAGAGCGGAGAGGCGAACCTGTAAGGCGAGAGTTAGAGACTCTATAAACCCCATCAGCCATCCTCCGTCTGACTGATAGGCTCAAGAAGTTCGGCCGGCTGCGCACCGAGGGCGGTCGCGATGATAAAAATATTTTCGAGGGAAATGTTGCGCTGACCGCGTTCGATTGAGCTAATATAGGTCCTGTGCAGACCTGCACGGCTAGCGAGTTCCTCCTGGGAAAGGCCCACTGCTACTCTCAGACGCCTCAAATTAAAGGCGAATAGCTCTTTGGGGTCGGGAATTGACACATTCATTCCTCATCCACAGGGTTTGCCAGGGGGCAAGGCTAGAAATATGTCACAAATAAGTCTACAGACTATACAATACGCATCTGCTAAAATATTCTGAACTTCTCGTCTGACGGAGGACTCCTTGATGTCTGTTCCAGACACGCTTTCTGAGATCATCACAGCTCCACGGACCGACGCCATTTATAATTGCCACGCCTATCTGACAAAGGTCCCTATTGCAGCAATTGAGCCCTTCATTGAAACATTCAGTAAGCCCGGAGAGGTTGTAGTAGACTTCTTCGCCGGTTCGGGCATGACTGGCTTAGCTGCATTCAAATGCGGTCGCAAAGCTGAGCTGAGTGATATTTCTGTCCTTGGCCGTCACATCGCCAACGGCTATTTAACTCAAGTCACAGAGAAGGCTCTTCGCGATTCATTTTCCGTTGTCATTGAGCAGGCCCGGGGAGCACTCGGAGACCTCTATATAACAAAGAGGGCGTCAGACCGGGCCACTATCGAAATGGTCCGAACCGTCTGGTCTTTCACCTATGTCTGTCCTTCATGTTCGGACGAGATGGTTTACTTCCATCACCTATCACCGAACGGCGGGCTACCTGGCACCTGTCCGTCATGTAACGCACCGTTTGCAAAGCGACTTTGGCCACGTGCAGATGATGTTCCTGTGGAGGTCGTTGTCAAAGGAGAAAATGGTAAACTGAGCGCCCAGGATATTTCAGAACTCGACCTTCAGACTATCAGTAAGGCTCTCCAGGACCCTCGGCAGAAAGACATCCCTTCCCTTACCATTAAAAAAGACCGAGAGATGTACAGCCGCTCCGGTCTGGGAAAAACAGGAATGACCGAAACGGCCCTGTTTTTCTCCCCCCGGAACGCTATCGCTTTGCTCGAACTCTGGCGTGCTATTGACAAAATTGAGGATGAACGCCTGCGCCAAAAACTCCGCTTCGCCTTCACCGCTATCCTGCCGCGTGCATCACGACGCTACCAGTGGAGCGCCAAACGCCCATTGAACGCCCAGAATCAGACTTATTACATCGCGCCGGTTTATTATGAATGGAATGTTTTTGAACTTTTCGGACGAAAAATCGAGGCGGCAATCCGCGCTGATAAAATTTTATATGGCGACCATCCTTTGCCTAAAAAACAAACAGGCGATGATGTCACCTACTCTCTAGCATCGGCGAGTAATCTCTCACACCTTAGAGATGCATCAGTGGATTATGTATTCACCGACCCGCCCTTCGGCAGCAATATATTCTATAGCGATATGAGCCTTTTTCATGAAGCTTGGCTTGGGGAAGTTACCGACCATGCATCTGAGGCGGTTGTTTATACAACGGGGAAACGCAAGAACGGTTCTGCGGAACGCTATAAGAAACTCCTACAGAGGGCCTTTGCCGAAGCCTTCCGTATTCTAAAGCCGAGCCGATATATGTCTGTTGTTTTTGGTAACAGTAGCGGAAGTATTTGGGGGATAGTTCAGAGAGCCTTACGGGAAGCCGGATTCAAGACGTCTCCAGTTCATGTGGCAATACTCGACAAAGGCCAGAGGTCTGTTAAAGGGTTAAATTCCGGGTCGGAAGGGGTCGTAACGGTCGATTTGATTCTCACCGTTCAAAAACCTTCTGGGGCTGAGCAGGTTGCTAATACGCACCATCTTTCCAATGGTGACCCCAACCGTCTGATACAGAGCGCTATCGGGGAGTTGGCCATTGAAGATACAAGAAATCCGAGCCATGTTTACGCGAGTGTTTTGAAAAAAGCTATCCAGGAACATCTAGTTCTTGACGGTCTCCACCTAGGCGATGTGCTCATAGCTCTCCGAAACGCCGGCTTTACCGTAGATGGAAAAACAGGGTTGCTGTTGTTGGAGCAGCAGTATAAAGACGCCTCAAAGGCTTCGCCAACATAACCAACTACCCAGCAACTGCAACGTCTGTTGGCGCGGCGGTTATCTAGGCCGGATACAAGCCAGGAACTCCTCGCGCACCGCCCGGTTGCGCTCCGCACTCACCCGGTTCCCAGAATGAGCGGTAGCCATTCGAGACCAACGCACCGGGCTGCAAGGCGAGCCGGACAAATCGTCCCGCATCCTGCGGGTCGGTGATCTGCGGGCTGTGAAACCCCGATTCCGGGCCGGCCCGCACAACGGGGCCGACCCCCTCGTCCGTCCCGTTCGGGCTCTGGACTGCGAGTTGGACAGGATGGTGCGAGCCGGGGAACGCACCGAAGAAGGCTGTCACTTCGATTGTGGTGGGACCACGGGTGGTACAGAGGAGGGCGAGGCCGACGTATGCACCGGAATCGCCCAACTCGCCACGCATGGCGTAGGCCACGGCGTGCGGCGCGTCAAGGGCGTCAATCTGAGTGATTTCCGGCGTCGGCCATGTGGGCTCAGCGTGGTCGGGGTAGGCGGCGACGGTGAGAGTCAACAGGAGAACGGCGAGGATGTGCGGGCGTTCCACTACCCCCCCCCTCTGTTGCGCCGGGCGGCCGCTGGGAGAACCAACGGCCCAGGAGTACCCTGAGGGTGTTTCACTGACATAGCCGACTACCTGGCAACTGAAATACAACCGTTCGGTCTCCGAGAATTTCGAGTTTGACGGAAGGTTTTTCAAAGTTCATAGGTTCTCCTACTCGAATTTCAATTGATTCCCCTCAGTAGCACCATTCAGTCTCGGAAGAATCTACTTTCGTCACATACACCTGGCCCGAGATTTCCTGGATACGATAATTATCCCTTTTCCTGTTGCAACATAATAAGATGGACCGCGAGGCGGGGGAATACCCATAAGCGCTGATAGTCTTACATCGATGTCCCTCTTCTCGTACTATTTCTGCCATTTTAATGGCATTTTGCGGTGCGTCATTTGAGCAGCAAATCTCTGCATTTTCTTCAATGGTTGCTGCTGGCAGTGGCATAATTACACTCTCCGAAGCGGAAGTGAAATCAGCTTCAATTCTTGTCTTTCTATTCAACCTAAAAACTCCATAACTATACTGAGAGTTATTGCACCGTATTTCTATAATCTTTCCATCGTCAGCATATATTGACCTCATGGAGTAACATGCACTGATACTGTCACATGGATACCCATGCAGTCTCAATGTGCTTGCAATGTCCTTTGCTCTTCTTTTTGTGATCCCAGCTCCTAATTTCATGTCAGGCTCAAACGTGATCTCTCTTTTGATTTTGGAAGGAATTGTTTTTACTTGCTGTCCAGAAGCTAACGGTACATAGGGCAGCAGTCCCAGAGCGAATCCCAGCAGCGGGATAAAAACTGAATGCTCAATTCTTTTTTTGATGGAGAGAACCATTGCTTCCTTCTTTGGGAGGAAAAATCCTCCCTGATCGGCTATTTCATGGCCCTGACAGTGATGGCAAAGTGTTCTTTGCCATTGTTCATTGACGACAAGGAGCGGGCCAAAGCCTGCTATAATATGATCCAGCAACTGAAACTTCGGGGGTTCACCGGGGGGCGGTCCGTTCAATCAGGGTCCGTAATGTAAGCATGCTCTCCTCATGCTGCTTCTCGGCGGAGACCGCCTGGGCCTGTAGGGCCGACATGCTCTCCTCATGCCGCTTCTCGGCGAGGTCCATTTGGCGTTGTCGGTCGGTATTGCTCCGCTGCATGAGCTTTAAGCCGTAGAAAATCAAGGCGCATTGCACCAGTCCTACCAGGCCCGCTATCCCGGCCTGGATATAGGCTGCCCACAGGGAAGCGTTCTGGAAAGCAACTGTTGCATTCTGAAAAGTAATCGTCGCTGTCTCAAACTCGGTCATGGTTTAGTTTTTTCTCATTCCTGAACCTTCGTCAAGGCGAAGAGCAACGGACTTCTGATTTGGCGTTTCAGTCCTTATCGGCCCGTTCGGCCGGTGCTTCGGCCAAGTGACAGCAAATTTCCGAGCGTCGGAAATTTGTTTCAATCCTCACCAGCCCGTTAAGGCTGGTGCTTCCATAGGTGTGACACTAGGCTACGATACATCTAGTATGTTTCAATCCTCACCAGCCCGTTAAGGCTGGTGCTTCAGGGTGTCACCGTCCATCGGCCTGCCTTCGACGATGTTTCAATCCTCACCAGCCCGTTAAGGCTGGTGCTTCTGGAGGTGCCCAACCCGGTGTTTTGGCTGGGGTTTTTTCCTCGTTTGCGCGAGCCGACTGTTATCTGGCTAGAATCCGACTTACAGTCTTCTTGCCTCAACGAGAAAATCGTTATTTTTCGGTATGATAGCAGCAACGCGATCCCCCTCGGCTTTGTGCCTTCGCTGCTGGTCCGCGCTCAGACCAGCAGCGGGTCCTCAAAGTTCACCGATGGATTGACACCATAATGTTGACAATACTCACTTTTGGGCTCCCGCAAGCGATAAATCCGCAAATTATCCTCCTTTTCGTTAATACAGTGGAGCAGTTCTCGAATGAGCTGTTCATACTCCGCCTGATTGACTAAACACTCAAAAACCGACTTCTGGACCCGCTGCCCAAAGTTCTTACACACTTGGGCGACTTTGCGCAGCCGTCTTTTACCGTCATCTTTTTCCGTCGCCACATCATACGTCACCAGAATCTGCATGCCTCAGCCTCCTAGCGGTAGAGGAAGGGGAGATAGCTTTCCATATCGCCCCGCAGAACACGGGCTAATAACCGAGCCTGGGTGTGGAGGATAAGCCCAATAGGCATTTTTTGCTCCAGCACGGGATGCTGCAACTCTTCCTGTTTGCGCTTCTGATACGCCACAATAACTTCCCTTCGGCCCTCGTCCTCAAGATGAACGGCTCCACCAGGCCGCTCAACAAAGTGCTTAGCGGTAATTTGCCGACGATTGATGAGACTCAGGGCTAAGCGCTCGGCAATTACCGACCGGAGTTCTTCCATCAGGTCTAACCCGAGCGCGGGCCGTCCTGGCCGGAGCGCGTGAAGAAACCCCATCTGGGGATCAAGGCCAACGCCTTCAGCAGCAGCCACACAGTCGTTCAAGAGCAGCGCGTACAGAAAGGAGAGAATCGCGTTGGTCGGGTCGCGTGGCGGACGGCGATTGCGGCCCTTGAGCGCAAAGGTCTCTCTATCCTCGCGGACCATACGGCTAAATGAGCTGAAGTGTTGACGCGCGGCCTCGCCTTCAAAGCCGCGCAGTTGGTCCAAGTCTTCAACATCCGAGAGTTGTTCAACACTGGAAGCCAGTTTGCGCGCAGTCTCTTTGAGGGCAGTCGCATCGTCTGCATCTTTTGTTTCGCGCGCTGCCCGTAAGACAATTTGTCGGGTGTTCTGGATTTTGCCGGCGACAATGTTGCGGGCAATGGCCAGAGTTTGTTTCGGGTCGGCGATTGCCTGGTGCTGCGCTTGACGGAGCAACACATTGCCCGAGACCGGTCCTTCGAGTCGCCCCTTAAAGCGGCCATTGCGGTCCATAAAGACGACGGACCGGCCATCATCGGCGCAGCGGTGCAAGACCGCCGGACTGACGAGCACGTTGCCAAAACACACGAGGCTACCGAGGTGGTGCAACGGCACCTGGAGTTTGGTTTCTCCTTCAACCTGGACGCGCAAGGTCTCATGGTCGAGCCGAACGTAGGCTTCCGGGGTGGTCACGTATAAGGTGTTGAGGAGTTGGTGCATGCTGTCTGCCCTTACGATTCGGTCACAAATAATGTTGCCCGCACGTCCTGCTGGTGTGTTTTGGCCGTGAGCACCGAGGGGAGACACGCATCTTGCAATGAACAATGCGTGCAGCGGGCGTCATTGACCGCAGGGGGCAGGGTCGGGGCGGCGGCCATGTGACGAATGGCCGCAACAGTTTGGGCCACCTTCTCCCGCAAGGCTGGGGTGAAATGTACGACACGCCGTCGCCGGGAGCTATGGTGGAAGATTGCGCCTTCGGGCACGGCCTGTCCGGTCATCTCTTCCAGACAGAGCGCCTGCGCGCAGAGTTGCAGGTCGTCGTGTTCTTTTTGGCGACGGGGTCCGTGTTTGTACTCAACCGGGTAGGGCGTTGCACCGTGAAACTCGACCACATCGGCCCGCCCGGTCAAGCCCAGCCGGTACGACCACAGCGCCAGCGCCCGTTCGACCCGCACCCCTGCTTCAACCGTATGCTCCGGTTCGTCTACCTGCTTGTGCACGGCCCGCCCTCTGAGGGTGTACAGGTTCTCGTCATAGGTCTGTTCCTGGTGAATCAGGGCGCACTGACGCGGACAATAGCTGTAGTGCTCCAGGGCGGAGATCATGATGAGGTCGTCGTCTTGATGGGTCACGACTTCTCCCTTTCCTTCCCATTCTTAAATCCTCGCCGGCTTCACAAGCCGGCGCTTCATTTGTCTTAATAAACCTTTTACAGTTTTCAATCCTCACCGGCTCGCTATGGCCGGTGCTTCAGTGGGTCGCCTGTTGTGTGTTTATCCGACGAGTCGGGTCAAGGTAATTCCTTCAGGCAGACTGCCATCCTGAACTGTGACCGTATAATCCCCAAACTGGCGTGGGGCTTCTATTTCAGAACTCAACTTGACCGTGAGTTTATCAAACAAAGCATGCGCCGGAGCGTTCCCCAGGCCATTATCGTGGCTGAAGATATAGAGGCCGCGACAGGCCATGAGACCACGACTGGCTGAGTGGTCAAGGTCCCACATCTGCTGTAGGGCTTGCCAAAAAAGAGAGAGGTCTTCAGCGCTCACTCCCGTGTCCCGCGCGAAATGGGGAGTGAAAAATCCAACACCCTTATAGAGGCCGTATGGAAGGAGAGCTTTTCGCCCCATTTCGGTTGTCTTACCCCCACTCTCACTATCATCTGATGACCCTCCCTCTACGAATTCAGCATCTTGCGAACGTGTAATCGCTACACGGGTAATTGAGACATCCAGAGGAACAACGGGATCGAGAGAGCGAGCAAAAGTCATTTGAACGGGTCCGCGTACCTGACCACAGTTCACTTGTGTCGTCATAACTGCGCCGAACATGCGGATGTCATAGAAGTTTTGACACATCCATTGCCGTGTCTTTTCTACATCATCCCGTTTTTGTTTGCTGCCCGTAGGCTTAATATCTAAATCCTTATAGGCCCGTTGGTGCAAATCGTTAAGGGCAATGCCCTTGTTCTGAACATAGATTTTCTTGTTAGCCTCTGAACCGTTCGTGATATCAATCCAATTTCGGACTTTACGTTTAAGACACACATCTGTGACAATACCCTGCATGGTCTCGGGATCTACACGAGGAAGGTTGCCTGCGTCGGGATCACCGTTTGGGTTGCCGTCAGTCACGTCAAAGAGAAGTACGAAATCATGACGCTTCGCTGGGTCGGTATAGATTTCATTGCTCATTACAATTCTCCTTTTCTATACGGCCTAGGCTTTCTACTCAAAATTTTCGTTTTCACTCTTGCGCTGCTTCTTCTTTGCTATCGCCGCAGTGCGTGCGGCACGGTCGAATGCTCGCTGATGGTAGTAGCCGAGCCCGAAAAGCCCTTGCTCTTTCAACGCAAGTGTTTTGGGAAACCCCTCTTCTAGATCTGCCAATACCTCTTCGAGTTTAGATTGGAGCGCTTCGTAAGCACTCTTCTTTTTTTTGTCTTTACGGAGTTTTCCAAGGTGCGCTTGGCTTCCTCGGATTAACCTACCAAATACCGAAGCGGGTGCAGACGACGCCGTTCCGAAAAATTGGTCTGTTATTGTTGTGTTGATTTTTCTCCCGAGCGCCTCACGTTGAATCGACTCCAAAACGGCGAGTAACCGTCCGCACAGATAGGCGGGTTCATGATTGCTTAGATCAAGTTGCACCATATCATCCTCCTTCGTATCTTCTGTCTGCGAGAGTAAAACCATTTTGATCAAAGCCGCCCGAGGGCGGGTGATTCCTTGTTCGGCACGATTTCTTTTGACTGTTTGGAAGAGTAGCCAAAGAGGTAGACGACCGCCTTTCAGCGCCATATGAAGCAGCATTTTGGGAGTATTCGTAGGGAGTTCTTTATTAACATCGCGGACTGTGGACGCGCTAAGCGCATACAGTCCGAAAGGGTCGCCAAGGCTCCCTTCCCAATCTACGATCTTTTGCAGGGCAAAGTATCGGGCGAGATGTTGCTGGACACGCTGTACCGTTGTCTCCAGCCAGTCACGGACAACCGCTCGGCCGCCACTCGCGGAAAGGGCCGTAGCATAGAATTGAGAATTGTCGAGCTCGGTCGCCGCTTGGTGTCCTCCAAATACCGATGCAATCAAAGTCCGCACCTCATCCGATTCGGGCCGAGATAAGAGCGACGCAACAGAAAAAGGACCTTTTTCCTTTGTCCAGAAGAGATATACAAGTGGACCGACAGTAACATGAGTATCTTCTCCTTCGATAAGCGTATTGATGGCTTTGCTGAATCGTTCGCCACAGTCTTGACAGGTGGGGGCTATGAGTGAGGCTTCCAGCCCATATGACTCAAAAGCCTTTTCATTCGCCGAAATAAGCGAGGTGCCCGAGGATTGTCCCCCAGGAATGCGTTTGATCTTAAATGGGAGCCGTTTTACTGGTGAACGGAACTCACCGCAAATCAAACATTGCATCTCCTGCTCGTTGCTTTTTTGTTTCTCGTTGGTGTCCTTACTACCGACAGCAGCCCAGTACGCCTGCACTGAGGGCAGTTCAATAGGGAGTTGGCCATTAACTCGAAAGGTCAATACTTGGCCGGGGTCGAAATCATCTGGAAGAGCCAGTGAGCTATCTTCAAGTTTTTCTAGGAAGCGAAGGACAGCAATGACAGAGGGTTCTTTTGTTTCCGCCGCACAAGCTCGAACCTGATTTATGAAGGCACTGTGACATTCGTCAACTCGACTCTGCTTTTTCAGGTCGCGGGCCATTCCTAGGACGTATTCTCCCGTATCTGCCAGCAACTTCGCCCGTATTCCGACGGAGCGACCAACATGTGGAGCTTCGTATTCCTTGCCCCTATCGCTCTTCCCTTTCTTTCCTCCGGTCGTCATGGTCCAACCATGTCCCACCAAGTTTCCAGAATGGTCAATGTCAATGAGCCATCGGATAGGCGCTTTCTGATACATAGGCGGGGAAAGGTCAAGGTGGTCTGCGTAGTGCCGCAATTTCTCTAGCAACATTTATGCCCCCTCTCGGTATAGCTCTGTAGGGATTCTCAGTACGCCCGCCTTAAGGTGTGCAAGGAAAAACCGGGGCGTTCCGCGTCCTGACCCATCTGAAGTGTAGTCAAGGTCAAATAGCATTCGTCCGAGATCGTCTGTGAGGGCTAGTGCCTGTTCGCTTCTATCAGGAGGGCTAAAATAGGCGGCAAACTCACGGCATCCTAAGTAAGGGATGTGATAGCATTGCCCGCGCTCGACGCGACGGCGAAATTGATCTCGATACTTGGCAATGTTGTCGGTTGCGTGTGATTTTAGAACAATATCGGCTTTGATCAGATATGAGACTTCCCGTAGAGCAAGTGTGTGTCGCTGAGCACGGTCGTCTTCGGCAAAATACCCTCCGCCGTCTTTTACCCATTTCTGCGCTGTTGAGATAACAGCCTTGCTGTTGACCTCATTTCGCAAGATTGAGAGATGACGGATCGGGTTAAGTACCCATATCTCTCTCACTTGCCAACTGAATTCAGGTTTCCAAAAAATGGCTTCCAGCACGCCCCGTGCAGCGGAAGGTGTCATCACGTCGTAAGAAACCCGCTCAACCTTCATCTCCGGACGAGTAAAGCAGGCGATTCCTCCCCATACCTTTACCTCTAGTGGTGGATATTCTAGTGCTTGTGACATGTGTCCTCCCTTCTAAGGTATGCTTGGAACTTCCTCTGTGTTGCTTTTCCCAGGACGAATAACTATTAGCTAATAAATAT
>WTHD01000151.1 GCA_011523265.1 Candidatus Binatota bacterium | reverse complement strand
GTCAACGCAGTCTTTCGGCGCATTCGCGCAGGGACAACCAGCAGCCGCATCCTGCTCCGACCCTAAACCGCGCTCGTACAGGTTTGCCGTGCTGAAATCAGCGTCGCCGGTCTCAGTCTGAGGGTCTCTGCATGACAGCCAAACGGATTCTCCTCCAGGACCTTCCCACCCTCGTCAGCCAGGAAGTCGGCGTGTCGGACTGGTATCTCGTCACTCAGCAGGCCGTCGATGCCTATGCCGTGGCAACCGATGACCACCAGTGGTTTTGCGAAGATGTGGAACGAGCCAAAGAAGAGTCGCCCTTTGGCGGGACGGTTGCCCCAGGCTATTTTATCCTGGCCCTTGCTCCGGGGTTGCTGAAAAAAATCTGGTACCTCCAAGGGGCTCGCCTCGGCATGAACTATGGCATCAATCGTCTGCGTTTTCCCGCGCCGCTGCTCGTGGGCAAACGGGTGCGACTGCGGGTCAGCGTCCGGCGTGTCACCCCTGTTCAAGACGGCCAGGAGGTGACTTTGGGTCTGTCCTTTGAAGTCGAAAACGGCCAGAAACCCGTGTGTATTGCCGAGACGGTGTACCGCTATCTGAACTGAGAGAAAAAACACCGCCCCCCTGGCTCAGTTCAATAGCGCACCCAGGTAGCGCATATTGCTGCCTGCCAGGATTGACGGTAAAGTAGCGAAATAGAGGAGACAGTATGGCAGTAGACCCGCACGGTATTCGCTTGAGTGAGGCTGACTTAGCAGTGTTGAACACACTCGCCGCTGAGAGTGGTAAAGAGTTCTCTACAGCGCTCCGTGAAGCCGTGGCTGTCTATCTGGAACGCTCGTCCGAAGCGAATGGCCAGCCTGAATCCGTACAGGGGCGCAAAGAAGCGTTTCGGCGTGCTGCTGGAGCGTGGAAGGACATGGATACCGACGCCATGATTGAGAACGTTTACACCCTGCGCTTGCGTCCCTCCCGTCCAGCCCTAGAATTGTGAGTCTCAAATATCTCATTGATACAGACTGGGTAGTCTATTATTTCAAGGGTCACCAAGCTATCGTCAAACGCCTCGATGCGCTTGAAGACGAGAGCTTGGCGATTTCCGTGGTGACGCTGGCCGAACTCTATGACGGCTTGTATGGGTCACACGATCCGAGGAAAAGAGAGGAAGACCTTAAGGACTTCCTCCAATGGGTTACGGTGCTCGGGCTCGATGCGGAAACCTGTCGATTGTTTGGGAAAGAACGGAGCCGCCTGCGACAAGCGGGTAGTCTCCCCGGAGATATGGATTTACTGATCGGGGCAACGGCGCTCCGGCATGGCTTGACCGTGCTCACCAATAACAGCAATCACTTCAGACGTATTGAGGGCCTGCAGATAACATCACTCACTTCTGAATAGCCTCTCGCAAACGCCAATCTCTCAGAGCCGAGAATCTCCAGAATGACGCTCTTGCACAGGGGCGGCGAAGGGAGAGTAAAGATAGGATCGGCTCTCCAGCGGCTCCCGTGTCGGCCGCTCACCACGTCCAAATCTCTTAACCTTTGACTGGCTCGGCTCTCATATCAGCCCGCAGGGGCTCCGCGCAAACTCCACCCCATTGTCGTAGGCCACGGCGGTATGTTCCCCATCGCCGCCTCTGCCAGTCTCCCTTTCCCTTCCTTTATCCCTCCTTTCCCAACTCTTCTCTAGCGTAACAGTCCGCAGTCATGGCTGGTTTCCTCCCATCTTCTGGAGTTCGCTTCTTCCGGACAGGGGTGGCTCCGCAGGTCATAATTATAATCCACACACTTGGGGTTCGCGAGAACCTTCGTGTTGCGGAAGTGGTCGGTGCAATACACATAGTAGTAGTCGCCTAGCATCCCCTGCTCCACGCAATCTCGACATGTCTGCACGTGGTGTTGCGCCGATTGTTCCCCGTCGGGTGGCTCGGGTGGCTCCCCGTCAGGCTCTACAAACTGCCCGGCCGCGTTCACTGGGCCCGTACAGCCTTCGCTTTCCAGTTGTTCGCCTTCGTCGAATAGGCCGTTGAGCCTTCGCTGATTCGACCGCCCTTTCAGTATCCCCTCGGTCATTGTCCCTAACCACGAGAGCGCGGCGTCACCGGCTTTCGCGGCCTTTAAGGCTGCGCCGAGTGCCACATTAGTAACGAAGGTAAACACCTTTGACACCGCGTCTCCATAAGCGGATGGGAGCTGATTCGTACATATCTTTATGGTTCTGTCCTGCCATCCGAATCCCGCGCCGTCCGCGTGTGTTACGGCACCGGTCGCTACAGCCCGACCTAGCCGCGGGTCGTAAACGGGGAGCTGGGGCGGGATCGCCTCGGGGTTCGCCCTTTTCCATTCCGCGAGTCTTCGCTCAGCGCATTGGTCGAATGCCTCTGCGATGGATGGGGCGTCGCGCACGGCTTCCCATGCGTTGATCCCGTCACTCACGGGAGCTATCTGGTCTATCAGGAGTAACACTGCCTTCTCTAAGGTCTTGGCACGCTTATAGGCACAGTCGGGATCGCTGCTCCCACCCTCTTGGGCA
>WTHD01000077.1:6970-12202 GCA_011523265.1 Candidatus Binatota bacterium | reverse complement strand
GCCACGCCCAATATTGGCCGCTTTTTCCGTGTCCCACTTCGCCTCCTTGGCGGCAGCCTCCAGCGTCTCTTTACAGCGAATTTTTTCCCACTTTTCACCCAGCGGGGCGGCATCGCCTTCGATGAGCGTATTGCGGAGCCGAAACTCCAAGGGATTAAGCCCCAGTTCCTGGGCAATGAGGTCCATATGGCTCTCAACTCCAAAAACGATCTGAGGTGCACCCGGTGCGCGCATATGCCCGGCGGGCACGGTGTTGGTATAGACCCGGAAGACTTCGATCTCGACATTGGGCATCCGGTACGGACCGGCGGCGTGGACACTGCCGTGCACGGTATGCAGGGGCGTGAAGGCGCTATAGGCTCCACAGCTAAAAACCAGCCTGGCCTTGCGCGCAACAATCCGGCCGTCGGCGTCTACGCCGGTCCGGAGCGTAATGACCGCCGGATGACGCGGATTGCCGGCTAACAGCTCTTCGGTATAGGTCATGACCATTTTTACCGGCCGACCCGCGACCGCGGCCAAGTGATAGCACACAACGCTATCCATTAATGAACCCTTGCCGCCAAAATCACCGCCAATGGGCGCGGTGTTGACGCACACCCGGTCTTCGGTCACACCGAGCGCAGCCGCAAACTGAGCCCGAGCTATAAAGGGGGTCTTATTGGAAATCCACAGATTGACCTTACCGTCTGGCTCAATCTGGACGACGCTGGCATGCGGCTCAATATAACCCTGGTGAACCGGGGGAATGGTAAACGTATGGGTAAACTCGCGGGTGGCCTGGGCAAAGCCGGCTTCAATATCACCGTGGGTGTAAAATACCTGTGACACCACGTTGGGAATGTCGGGGTACAGGCGGTCGTCACCCGGATGAACAAAATCAGGTACCGGCGGATGGGTGTATGTGCTGGTGTCGGGATGGACGCGCGGTGCATCTTGCTGCATGGCCTCGACCGGATCAAAGACCGCGGGCAGGGCCTCATACTCGACCGCTATGCGCGTGAGCGCTTCCTCGGCAATGTCCATGGACTCAGCCGCAACCGCAACGACTTTCTCGCCCACAAAACGAACCACATCACGTGCGAGGACGGGCTTGTCCAAAAAGAAGCGGCCAATACGGCGGTCCGGCAGCTCGGCTCCGGTAATGACCGCGTGGACGCCGGCCAGCGCCTTTGCCTGTGAGGTATCAATCGAGACAATTCGCGCGTGGGGAAACGGACTGCGCAGGCATTTGCCGTACAGCAAACCGGGCAGCCGAATATCCGCGGTATAGCGGGCCTGCCCAGTTACTTTTGACGGCCCTTCCACATGACCCGCCGGTTGCCCAACGCTGGCTAAATTCGCCATAGTGACCTCCACAGTCAGACATGACCCAAAGTACGGATATCGTCATGAATCCTTTTCGCAGTCAAGCGCCGTGGGTGTTGTTGAGTCGGTTGAGTCTTGACCCAAAAGACTCTAAAGACTCAATAGACCCAAAAGACCTTCTTTGCCTATGGGAGCGAGTGATTGGGATGCCGAGTTTCGATATTGGAGTTGGACATGGCTCCGCCTATCGCCTGGTTGAAGAAAATATCGCCCGCTATGTGGTTAAGGCGTATCGCGGTCGGCCCGAGCGTGCGCTGACGGCCGGCAGCATTGTTCGGCATATTATACTGGAGTTGGGTGTCTCCGGGTTCTCCTTACAACCGGAGCATATTGTGAGGTGGGTCTCGGTGTTTGAAGAACGGACGGGCCGACAGGTGCTTGAAGCGGAGCCGGAGACGTTTCCGGTACGCTACCGGTGCGTATATCACAAAGACATTCGGATTCTCTGAGTAGGTGGCCGCATAGCAGGGTGGCTGCCTACCCCAGTCAAAACGGCCAAGGGCGCATACCCTTGGCCGTTCTTTTGCGGGTGGTGCGCTGACAGTTCAGGCATGCAGCTTGGCTTCGTCCGCTGCGGTCGGGCCTTCGACTCTGTACAGCTTCTGTCCGTTGTCCCACAGGATTTTACGCCGGACCTCTTCGTCGCAATCGTCCAGGCCGTTCTTGATCCGGTCATGAACCTCGTCGCCGTAAAGCGAAGTCGGGTGGGGAAAGTCGGTTTCAAACATGATCCGGTCAACCCCGACCTTGTCGATCAGACGCCGCGGGGCGATCTGCTCGAACCAGTAGCAGGCGTAGATATTACGTGCAAAATACTCGGACGGTAGCATATCCAGGTCGGGCCGCTCTTCCGGGACTCGATTACCGAGGAATTGATAATCCAGGGCTTCGAGGGCAAACGGAATCCAGCCTATCCCGCTCTCCACCGAGACAAATTTAATGCTGGGATAACGGGCCAGGACACCCGAAATGATGAGGTCGCTCAACTGAATGCCGTTGCGCATGAAGATATCAACCGAAAGCTCGGCAAACGCCGCCATCTTGCCGTAGGTTTTCACCTTGTCGCGCCGCAGTCCGCCATCCATATTGCCGGAGCCGATATGAAAGCTGATCGGCTGATCAAGCTCGCAGGCAACTTCCCACAACGGATTCCAGTGCGGGTCGCCCAGCAGGGGTTGGCCGAGCGATTGCGGGTCTCCGGTGAAGAGAATGCCCTTATGACCCATGGCGTGACAGCGTCGGATTTCTTCAACCGAGGCGTCGACATCCCAGAACGGCGTTGAGGTGATTGGGAGCAGGCGGCGCGAATCGGCTGATGCCCACTCGGTCTGCCAATCGTTATACACCTTGACACAGGTAAGCTTGAGCGCGGAGTCTTCGAGGCGGAGAAACTCCTGGCTGCCAAATCCCCCGACGTTGGGATACATGACCATCGCCCAGATGCCCATTTCATCCATGTATTTGAGACGTTCCTGAGCGTCGAATGCCCCTGGGTGCATCTCCTCGTACGACTTGGGCCAGTTGGTCATATCACCCACACCCGCGGTGGCGGTCAGACCCGGATTGGCTATGCGCCGGTCGCCGAGAAACCACCACTGGCGTCCCTTGGCGTCGAAGTCAACGCGGGGGACCGAGTCTTTCAAATTATCAGGGACCCGACTGGTCCACAGGTCCGGCGTCTCCGTTACGTGCGTGTCAACGTCAATGATTGTATAGCCACTCATATGCGTGCCTCCTTCAGCCGCCGTTCTGAGGCCCTAGCGTATCTGAGGACTCGACAATTGCCAAGTCGGACGGAGGAGGTCAATGATTGCATGACTGGGGTGGTCGTTGTCATCAACCCGTCCGTATATGATACACTGAAATCAGTCGAACCAACGAGGCACGGGAGGACCGAATGGCAACAAAAAAAGATATCGCCCTGGTAAGAGAATTACGGCCCAGTAACCCAAAAGAAGAACCGGCAGCAGCAAAGGAGCCCTCTCTGATAGAAGAATTTCGGCTCACGAGCCTAGCAGCAGAATTTGAGCAGCATAGCCAGGCAGAAATCGAACGTTTGGGCGGCGACAAGCCTGATTTTGACGAGCAACTCTACCACGAAGCCGTTTCCCTCGTCCTGCGAAAACTCGGCCGGTATCGATAATAAGGAAGCTTTCATGATCATTACGAGTGTTCACGCGAAAAATGTGCTTCGTTATGCGGAACTGAAGCTGGCGAATCTCCCCCGGCGAGGAGTGATCGGGATAAGCGGCGCCAATGAGTCCGGCAAAACGACCATTGCTGAGATTCTGTGTCTGGCATTGTTTGGTCGGACGTTTTCTCACGCTGAAGATGATTTCCAAAAAAACATTAAGTGGGGCGAGTTTGGCGCTTCAGTTGCTGTTGGCTTTCTTGCCAAGGATCAACACAGCTATCTGGTGACCCGCTCTTTTGACGCAGACGGAAATCACTTGGCTCAGCTTCGCCGGGAAGGGGAAGACGAGCCTTTTGTCCGTGGAGCCGCCGCCGTAAACGAGAATGTGGCGCAGCTGTGTGGTTTTACCTATCAACGCTTTATTGATTCCTTTTATTTAGCCCAGCGTAATATCGCCTCTCCGTCCATTCTCCTCCAGACCGCCAAGGCGTTGGCAGGTGTCGAAACCTTTGAGCACGTGGCGGCTGAATGTGAGTCCGATATCCACATCCTCCAGGAAGAACTCGCCCCTCTGCACAGTGGCCTTGCCGAGACTCGTCGGCAGCACAGCGAACTCAATATCCAGGCTGATGCGTTGCCCAATTTGAAGGCAGAACGGAACGCGCAAACCACCGCCATTGCTGAGCGAAAAAAAGAGAATACGGTCCGTCAGCTGACGCTCGACCGTCTGCGCGCTGCAACCGCAGAGATGGCTGAGCAAGTGAAAAAGACGATGCCGGCCACTCTCGATACCGGCTTGAAGCAGTGGCTCCATTATGCGCAGAACATCGATACGGCCACACAAAACGTAGACGCGGCGAGTGAAAGGGCAGAATCTGGTTCGGGTCAACGGCTGACTGGAGCACTCCAATCTTGGAGTGAGGATCTGCGCAAGCGCCTTGAGGCTTTTACCTCGGTGCGTAACGCCGCAGCTGCGTATCGCCAACGTTTAGCCTGGCTCATTGGCCAGGGAGAGCGGCCGGCTGAGGTTGACGCTCGAGCGCGCTCTTTACCCGATCAGAGAGCACTCCTCCTCAGTCGGGGGGAAGGCATACGCGGGAAGCGGACCGGTCCCATTATCGGCCTTTTTGGCGCGTTTCTGCTGATGGTTATGAGTTGGAGCGCGCTCTGGTTTCTGAACTATATGCCAGACCACGCCGTCGGACGGTGGCTCAGCAACGACCTGCAACTACAGGTGACGCACACTACCGTGATTTTTCTTGTTGCCACGGTCTCCAGTGGGCTGAGCCTGGTATTGCTCGTTAGGGTCTTCATGCTTACGGAGCGGATTCTGACTGCGCGGCAAAAGGCCGCCCGCCTCCAAGCCGACCAGGAAGAAATCAAAGCCCAGCTCCAAAGCTTGGACGATCTTCCCCAGCAGTCCCTGGTAACTGAGATCGCGACGCTTGATGCCTGTGATGATCCGCAACTGAAAGAGGCCCTGACCCGGTTTGTCAGTGGCCCGGGCGCGTCGCTGCTTGATGCAGAGGCGCTCGCAGCGTTTCTTGCTCCGCTGGAGGCTGCGAGCCTCACCTGCCGGGAGGATGCTGACGCTATTACCAGACGGATCACTGAAGGAATACAGACCGTTGAGACGAACATGGCTGCCATACGCCAAGACCTGGACCGTTTGGAACAGGCCATTACGGAAGAAGAGCGTCGCCTCAATAAAGCGGCGCAACTGGACCAGG
>WTHD01000077.1:0-6870 GCA_011523265.1 Candidatus Binatota bacterium | reverse complement strand
CAGGCCATTACGGAAGAAGAGCGTCGCCTCAATAAAGCGGCGCAACTGGACCAGGAGGTCGCCGCGTTCGAAAAGGACATTGATAGCAAAACCCGCAGTATCGAAGTACGGCGGATTGCGCAAAATCTCCTCGCGGGCTCGCACCGTCGTTTACTGAGCCGATTTAACCTGGAGATGCGGCACGTTGTGAGTAAAATCATGCCGCAGCTCACCGAGGGGCGCTACGAGACCATGCAGATCGACAATGACCTCAACGTCCGGGTATGGTCGAGTGAAAAGGGTCATTTTGTTGACCTGAACGAAATTTCGGGAGGAACCTATAATCAGGTCATGCTCGCTATCCGTCTCGCCTTGTCGCAAGCCCTGATTACCTCATCGTTGTGTGGCGTTGAGTGCCTGATTCTTGATGAGCCATTCGCCTTTTTTGACGCCCAGCGTACCCAAAAGACTCTGGAAATTTTGCCTCAGGTCAGTCATGAAATCGAACAGATGTGGATTATTGCTCAGCGGTTTGATGACAGCAGCCCCTTTGCCCTACACCTGAGTTGCTCTCGGGACTCGGAGGTTTTGATCTCCCCAGCGGGTGAATATGAGGCACTGGAGGAGGGGTAGGGGAGTCTGTTGAGTCGATTGGGTCCTTTGGGTCCTTTGAGTCGATTGAGTCCATGAGACTCAACAGACCCAACAAACTCAATAGACCTATAACCAAGGAGATCGTATGGATTTCTCTTTTACTAAAGAACAAGAAGCGTTTCGCGCAGAAATTCGGGAGTTCCTGTCGAGCGAGGTGTCGGCTGAGGCGCGGGTTGAAGACGGCTGGATTAGCGGCTATTCGCGTGAATTTTCTCAGAAACTTGGTCAGCAAGGCTGGATCGGATTGACCTGGCCCAAGCAGTACGGCGGGCAAGAAAAGTCATATCTTGACCGCTTGATCCTGACTGAAGAACTGCTGCGTGCCGGAGCCCCGGTCGCGGCGCACTGGTTGGGGGATCGTCAGGTTGGTCCGGCGCTGCTGGCGTATGGAAGTGAAGAGCAAAAACAAGAAATCCTCCCGCAAGTCTGTAAAGGTGAGATCGTCTTTTGTCTGGGTATGAGTGAGCCAGGGGCCGGCTCAGACCTGGCTTCGCTCCAGACCCGGGCAGCAGAGGCGGGCGATCACTATACCCTGAACGGCCAAAAAATTTGGACCAGCTTTGCTCATGTTGCAGACTATGCCTATCTGGTTGTTCGTACGGACCCGGATGCTCCGAAGCATAAGGGGATCAGTGAGTTCCTGGTTGCTATGGACACCCCGGGCGTCGATGTGCGGCCCCTCATCGATGCCACGGGGGAACATCATTTTAATGAGGTCTTTTTTGATAATGTTGAGGTACCGAAAAACCGGCTGATTGGTGAGAAAAATCGAGGCTGGTACCAGATTGCCTCCCAGCTTGACTATGAGCGTAGCGGTATTGAGCGGCTGCTGAGTAATTATCCCCTTTTTCAGGATGCTGTTCGGTACGCAAAGGAACAGGGGCTGACGAAAGATCCGCTTGTCCGGGACACGCTGTCTCAGCTTCAGATCGAGCTCGATTTGGGCCGTTCCATGGTTTACAAGGTGGCTTGGTATCTGACTCGGAAGATGGTGCCGAACTACGAGGCCGCCATGGCAAAGTGTTTTTGTACCGAAGTGGAACAGCGTATTGCCAAAGCGGTGAGTGAACTGTTGGGTGATTATGCGATCCTCTTACCCGGCTCGCCTCATGCTCGCTTAGCTGGCCGTGCGGCCCGAGAGTATCTGTACGCTCCGGCCTATACGATCCAAGGCGGAACGAGCAATATTCTGCGCAATATCGTCGCGATCCGCGGCCTTGGTTTGCAGCCAGGGTAGAATGAGTAAACGTATCCAGCATCTGCATGTTTATTGGAGGACACGTTTACTCATCAGGATAGCATAAGAGTGAGCGGTTGCCCTTATACTGCTCACTCTTTGAGACGGGCCAGTCGGCCCTGACTGAAGGAGTGCCCATGCTTTTGGAAAATAAAGTTGCGCTTATTACTGGATCCGTCCGAGGAACCGGAGCTGGTATTGCCCGTGTTTTTGCCGGCGAAGGAGCCAGGGTTGCCATTAACCAAGTCAAAGAAGAAGGGAATCCTCAACAGGTGCTTGAAGAAATCGAGTCAACCGGTGGGCAAGCCCTGTTTGTCAAGGCAGACATTACAGAGGAAGTCCAAGTTGCTGATATGATTAGCCAGACCGAAGATCGACTTGGCCAGGTTGATATCCTCGTTAACAATTATGCCGGCAGTATTCCGCAGAAACTTTTTCAGGACACAACCTGGGCAGACTGGCAGTATCAGCTCGATACGACGCTCAAAGCCGCCTTTTTATGTGCGCAGGCGGTTTTGCCTGGAATGAAAATACGACGGTGGGGGCGGATCATCAGCATCAACACGATTGGCATTCATCAACCAAGTCCGCACTACCATGCTTATATTGCAGCAAAAACAGCTATGTTGGGTTTCTCTCGGAATTTAGCGGTTGAATTTGGTCAGCATAACATCACCGTCAATATTGTCTCTCCCGGCTTGACCTTAACCCAGGAAGTCAAAGACATGCTGACAGAGGAAACCCAGGCAAGGCATGAGAGCAAAGTGCCGTTGCGCAGAACAGGGACGGTTGAGGATACGGCAAACGCAGCGCTGTTTTTTGCTTCTGAGTTGAGCAGCTTCGTTACCGGTCACTACATGCCAGTGTGTGGTGGGCAGGTGTTAGGGTAGGCGGAAAGATTGCTCATTTGATAAATATGAGACTGATAATTTTTCTTTTGTAAAATTTTAGGGGGATGTATGCAGCGATATGGCATCGCTCTTTTTACGCCGACGATCCGCGACATGATGGAAATCGCTCAACTCGCGGATGAGGCCGGCTTTGATTCTCTTTGGAACGGCGAGTTTTTTAATCGCAATAGCCTAGTCACCTTAGCCGCGGTTGCCACGTGTACCCAGCGCGCCAAAATTGCGACCGGTATTGCCTATGCGTATATGCGGAACCCGGTACTGAATGCGACCGGGGCAATGGATATTGACGAACTCTCAAACGGCCGTCTGATTCTTGGCTTAGGAAGTGGGACCCGTTCCATGAACGAAATGTGGTACGGAGAAAAGTTCGAGCCCCGTTCGGCGTTGAAAATGAAAGAGTGTGTCGCACTGATCAGGAAAATATGGTCATCGCACGCGGGCGATGGGATGAAGTTTGAGGGCGACTATTACACCTTGAACATTCCTGCGTACACGCGTCCATATATCGTCCGTGATCGTATTCCTCTCTATCTGGCTGCGGTGCAAAAGGGCATGTTGCGGACGACTGGCGAGATTGCCGACGGCTTAGTCGGCCACCCGCTCTACAGCCGTAAATATATCGCGGAATTTATTCGACCGAATATAGAGGTCGGAGCGAAGCGGGTAGGGCGGAACCCCAAGGATGTTGACATGACGACGCTGCTGATCACCGCTATCAGCCATGATCGCGAGCAAGCCATACGTGACGCGAAAAATCAGATCGCCTTTTATGCCTCGGTAAAATCCTACGAGGGTATTCTGAATCTGCATGGTTGGGAGGAGCAAAAACGGACGATATGGGAACATTTCAGAACCTTTAACCTGCCGAAGATGGCGGCTGCCGTGACCGACGATATGGTCGAACAAATCGCGATCGCGGGCACGCCGGAAGAATGTTGTGAGCAGATTGAGAAATGGAAAGACGTCGTGGATCTGCCTATTCTGTACACTCCAACGGCTGGGGTCAAAGCTGATCGTGTACGAGAGAATCACAGACTCATTGTTGAGACGTTTGGTCAGTGACATAACCCGAAAGAGGGGTGGGTGTCGTGAGAGAAAAATGTTTCGTGTGAAACAGGTAAGGTATTGGATGAGATAATTCAGCTTTTTGAGGATTTTCTCCGATTGTTAAGACTGAAAAAATATCAAACAGTTAGATGGTAAGGTGGGATATATTCTCAGGTAAAACATCACTTTTTGATATATGGCGATGTCGAGCCTGGAACGATTTTACAGTGTCATCCGTAAGGGGTACGGGAAGACTGAAGTCCCGCTATGCCCAACCGGTGTTGATAAGCTAAAACTATCAAGGTGAATGGTGTGAGTGGAGATGCAGCCATCGGAATTTTTGACTCCGGTATAGGTGGACTTACCGTCTATCAGCAAATTGCGGCTCTCTTGCCTGCTGAAAACCTGATATATCTCGGAGATACCGCGCGCTGTCCGTATGGGACAAAGTCACACGATGTTGTGACGCACTATGCGTGTGAGAATAGTGATTTTCTCGCTGAACGGAATATCAAGATGCTGGTGGTGGCGTGTAATACTGCCTCGGCCGTGGCACTCATGGCTTTACAAGAGCGCTACGCTATACCCGTTATCGGTGTCATACAGCCTGGTGCTTCGGCAGCCGTCCGGTTGAGTCGAAATAAAAAAATAGGAGTGATAGGGACCGAGGCAACTATCGCGAGTGGAGCGTATACAAAAGCACTGCGGGCCTTAGACCCGTCTCTTGAGATTTATACGCGCGCGTGCCCACTCCTCGTGCCGTTAGTGGAGGAGGGCTGGGTGGAGAACGAGGTGGCCCACTCGACCGTAGCGACGTATCTCAGTAGCCTTAAACAGAGTGGCATAGATACGTTGATTTTAGGCTGCACACATTATCCTTTATTAAAAAAGACGATTGCGGCATATCTTGGAGAGCATGTACAGCTCATTGATTCTGCTGAGGAAACGGCCAAGGTGGTGAGCGCAACCTTATTAGCTGACCACCGGACCCAATCGAATGGACCGGGACGGGGTAGCTTTTTCGTCACAGACAGCCCGGACCAGTTCATTAAAGTTGGCGCTCGCTTTCTCGGTGACGTGGTTGAATCAGCAGTGCGTCTGGAACGTTAATATCTAAAGGTAACACGATCATGTTAGCACATTTGGCACAGAAGATTTTTGGGAGCAAAAACGAACGTGAACTCAAGCGTATGCGCCCATTAGTGGAAGAGATTGGCCAGCTTGAGTCCGAGCTGCAACCGCTCAGCATGGATGAACTGCGGGCGAAAACAGATGCGTTCCGCAGTCGAATCCAAGAGGCTACTGCGACAACACGGACACAGTTGGATGAGCTTGCTCAGCAGGCGGCCGAGATTACTCCAGAAGGCATTCCTGACGAAGATGATCTGGAGAAGTTGGACTACTTCCAGGAGGAACGAACCAGCCTGGAAAAAGAACTCCGCGCGGCTGAAGCCGATGTGCTTGACGACATTCTGCCCGAAGCCTATGCGACCGTCCGCGAAGTCTCGCGTCGGGTCACCGGCATGCGCCATTTTGATAGCCAAATCCTTGGCGGTATTGTCCTCCATCGGGGCCGTATTGCCGAGATGAAAACGGGCGAGGGAAAGACGCTGGTAGCAACCCTGCCTCTCTATCTCAATGCCCTGCTCGGTCGCGGCTCACATCTGGTAACGGTTAACGACTATCTGGCCCGCCGTGATGTGCAGTGGATGGGGCCTATTTATCATGCCCTTGGGCTGTCCGTTGCTTCTATCGTACACGACGCGAGTTTTATCTTTGACCCGACTCATGTGGTCAAAGATTATCGGTATATGAATCTTCGTCCGGTCAGCCGTAAAGAGGCCTATGCGGCCGATATTACCTATGGAACGAATAACGAATACGGCTTCGACTACTTACGCGATAACATGAAGTTCAACCTTGAAGATTATGTCCAGCGTGAATTGCATTTTGCCATTGTTGATGAAGTGGATAACATCTTGATTGACGAAGCCCGGACGCCACTGATTATTTCCGGCCCGGCAGAAGAATCCACCCAGAAGTATTACTCGCTCAATCGAGTCATTCCACGTCTCCAGCGCGAGGTCGATTACGCCATTGACGAGAAGCTCAGAACCGCAACGCTCACCGAAGAGGGGATAGCGAAAGTTGAGCGTATTCTCGGCGTGCGCAACCTGTACGATCCGTCTGAGATCGGGACCTTGCACCATGTCAACCAGGCGTTGAAAGCTCATGCCATTTTTAAGCGCGATGTTGACTATGTGATTAAGGATGGCGAAGTCACCATCGTTGATGAATTTACCGGTCGTCTCATGCCCGGCCGACGCTGGTCGGATGGGCTGCATCAAGCCGTTGAAGCCAAGGAGGGCGTCCGGATTCGTGAGGAAAATCAAACTCTTGCGAGCATAACGATCCAGAATTACTTCCGCATGTACGATAAATTGGGAGGCATGACTGGAACCGCGGATACGGAAGCGGTCGAATTCAAGAAAATCTACGACCTTGATGTGGCGGTTATTCCACCCAACCGCCCCATGGTCCGAGTGGATCACCCTGACGTGGTGTACAAGACCGAGCGTGAGAAATTCGAGGCCGTGATTGCCGATATCCTCGACTGCCACGAGCGGGGACAACCCGTGTTGGTTGGGACAATTTCAGTCGAGAAGTCCGAACATCTCGGCAGACTCCTCAAGCGCAAAAAGATCAAGCACAATGTCCTGAATGCCGTCAACCACGAGGCTGAGGCGAACATTATTGCCCAGGCGGGCCGTTTTGGTGCAGTGACTATTGCCACGAATATGGCTGGCCGAGGGACTGATATTTTGCTCGGTGGAAACCCGGAATTCCTGGCCCGTTCCGATATTGAAAAAAAATGGGTCAATAAGGCCAGTGCCGCCCGGACCAAGACCAAGAAAGGCGCAAAAACAACGACCACAACAGAAAAGAGTTACGAAGACCAACTAGAAGAAATCCGCGCAGAGTATAATGCTGCGATCGCCCAGGCCCAGGAAAAATATGAGCCTCAATGGACTCCTTTCGAGG
>WTHD01000486.1 GCA_011523265.1 Candidatus Binatota bacterium | reverse complement strand
CGTATAGATATTTCCCGACGCAGCGGATTCCGTTGCCGCACATCTCTCCGCGGCTGCCATCCGCGTTATACATCTCCATGCGGGCATGGGCCGTCTCCGACGGACAGATCAGAATAAGCCCATCTCCACCTATACCCGTCCGGCGCTGACTCACCTGCCGGGCAACCCTGGCGGGGTCGGAAAGCTGGGTGTCAAACGCATTGACATAGATATAGTCGTTGCTGATGCCGTGCATCTTGGTAAACGGAAGTTTCATGCGTACTACCTTCCACTGACTGCATGCCGACTAGCAAGAGTAAACCTGTTCTCCAATGGACATGAGATACTGAACACGTTTACCCTTTGCCCCCTCCGGCCTGCTCCTGCCAGACCAACTCAACCGTATTCGAGACATTGCCCAAATAGCCGTCCAGGGTGACGGCCAAGACGCGATAGCGGTACAAGGTTCCAGCCGTCAGCGGCTCGTCCGTATAGCTGAACTTTCTCTCTTGTTGAAAGCGGTCACGGTCTTCTACCGGAATCAGTGCCAGCCGGGCGAAGGGCTGCCGGCCTGCCCCGTCTCGTTGCGCCCGTAGTACCACAAAGCCGCCCAGGTCGTCCATCTGGCTGCCATCGGCGTAACGTTGGGGGCGCCCCCAGCGCAGCGTGACACCCCGCTCTCCTATGGTCAGAGCTAAATCACCAATCGCTTCGGGCGCAACGAGCGAGGGGGGACGAATATCGGTTTTATGCCCGCAGGCGGACAGCAGGAGCAGCGCCCCACTTCCAAGCAGGCAGGCGAGAGCGGATTGCCTCAGCACGGTCATACTCCTGCCGAGCGAAGCTGGCGCTCAACATTTTTTTGCGCCGTCCCGCCATAGGACTGGCGCCGCTCGACCGCGGCTTCCAGGCTCAAGCGGGGCAGCAGGTCGGCCTCGAACAGGGGAGAGAACTGCTGCCAGTCCTGCAGCGTCAACTGGTGGAGTTCTTTTCCCTCAGCCACACACCACTGGACCACCGCACCGACAACGCTATGGGCCTGGCGAAACGGCATTTTCTTCTCAACCAGATAGTCGGCAACATCGGTTGCCAGCATGAATCCGCCCAGCGCCGCCTCGGTCAGCCGCTCGGTGTGGAAGCGCAACTGCCCCAGCATGGGCTCAAGAACGGTCAGGATACCCTTGAGCGTGTCTACCGTATCAAACAGCGGCTCCTTGTCCTCTTGCAGGTCTCGATTATAGGTCAATGGCAGGCCCTTGAGCACGGTCAGCAGGGCGAACAGGTTACCGTACAGGCGGCCGGTCTTGCCGCGAATAATTTCCGGCACGTCGGGATTCTTTTTTTGAGGCATCATGGAACTGCCGGTCGAAAAGGCCTCCGGCAAATCAATGAAGCCGAATTCACTGCTCGACCACAGCACAAGCTCTTCGGACAAACGGCTGAGGTGCATCCCCAGGATCGCTCCGCTGGACAGAAACTCGACCACAAAATCCCGGTCGGCTACCGTATCCAGGCTGTTTTCACTCACCCGGGCAAAACCGAGCAACCGCGCAACATAGGCGCGATCAATCGGCAGCGTGGTGCCGGCCAGCGCCCCGGCCCCCAGGGGCAGGACATTCACGCGCTCGCCGCACTGCTGCAAGCGTTCGGCATCGCGGCTGAACATCTCGTGGTAGGCGAGCAGATGGTGGGCCAGCAGCACGGGCTGGGCACGCTGAAGATGGGTATAGCCGGGCAGGACAACGGCCCGGTGGCGCTTGGCCACTCTGGCCAGCCGTTTCTGCAAGCGGGTGAGGAGTTTGTGAATCGCCGCGATCTCATCGCGCACAAAGAGGCGCACATCCAGCAGGACCTGATCGTTACGGCTTCGGGCCGTATGCAGCTTACCGCCGAGCGGACCGATTTTTTCCGTGAGCCGCCGCTCGATGGCCATATGAATATCCTCGTCCGACGGCAGGAAGGGAAAGCGGTCCCGCTCCAGCTCACGCTCGATATTTTTGAGCCCGGTCAGGATTTTCTGTCCCTCGGCTCGACTCAGCAGCTTCTGTTTGACCAGCATCCGACAGTGGGCCACGCTGCCCTGGATGTCGTAGCGGGCCAGGCGTCGATCAAAGGCCAGCGAAGACGTGAAGGCTTCCATCCGCGGGTCGGCCTCAGCAGCAAATCGTCCAGCCCAGGCTTTTGTGCTTTTTGATTTCATCGAGACATACTGGGCGGGAACGCGCGGCTGACACCCTCCCGTCAATTCTTGCCCATCGGGAGACAGCCGCACTCCTACTTCTGGGCCAGCCTACGTATACGCAAACGCAGGGAATTGAGGCGGATAAATCCTTCCGCGTCTGCCTGTTGATACTCGCCACTCTCGTCAAAAGACGCGACCTCGGGATTGTACAAGGTGCGATCGGATTTGCGACCCACCACCATCACATTGCCTTTATACAGCTTGAGCCGGACTGTGCCGGTGACGTTTTTCTGCGACTCATCGATAGCAGCCTGGAGCATCTCGCGTTCAGGTGCAAACCAATAGCCATAATAGATCATCTCCGCGTAG
>WTHD01000343.1 GCA_011523265.1 Candidatus Binatota bacterium | reverse complement strand
CTTCCCTGATGAGGCGGACCAAAAACCAGGCAAAGAGGAGCACGACTCCCAGCAGGCGCACAGGGTCAAGCGCCGGAAAAAGCGCGAGTTCGGCATGCTGCCGGACAGTATCAAGGACCAGGCTCAGACCGATAAAAAGCACCAGAAAAGCCAGCGGTCTTTGCAGCGCCGTGACGAACGCATCGTCCCAATAGGCATGCGAGTCCAGGGCTTTGTGATGTAGACGGTTGAGGAGCCGCCGCAAAATGAAATGCAACGCGAGGGTGAGGGAAACAATGACAACAATCTGGACCAGCCACGAGGTGAGCCAATCGGGTTGGGCGGCGAAAAGGCGTGAGAGTTCCATACCTGCCTCTGTCCGGTGTGTGAATGACGGGTCTCAACGCATGATAACCAACCAGCGCGCACTCCAGTATATGAAGAAGAGCGCTAGCGCCTGGACTACATGGTAGAGCGCATTATAGCTCAAGTACACGGGGTGAAGGCTCCACCGCGCTTGCTGTATTCCCGCGGCAACCAGGGTCAGGACAAGTCCGAGCAGGCCGATCAAAATCGCCGACTCCCGCCCCTGTCGATACACCAGACCATAGACGACCAACAGGAAAAGCGTAGCCGGCAGATAGTATGAGACGGCGACCAGAAAATCCCGCGTGACGAACAGCACGACGCCGCAGTAGAGCACGAAGAGCGCAACAGCGCCGGACTGAATCCAGGTGGCCACGCTTTCCGAGCAATAGAGCCGCGCGCCGATGATCCAGCCGCACAGCGCGGTAACCCCAATCGCGATGAGGGTCGCTCCCCACAGAACGCTGTGGCCGAAGGTGTCCGTGTTGGGGAAGTAGCCGTGCACCGTTCCGCCACTGAAAGCAGCCAGACCGATTGAGGCAAAAAAGACGGCAAACCAGAGGCGCAGCGGGTTGTCCGCCTGACCATGGACGAGCAGCCAATAGGCAAACAGCCCACACTCCAGCGTCAGGGCGTAATCGGTCAGGGTGACATCCGGTTCGTTCATGCTTGTCGTCTTACATCCGCTCCTTGTTCTGGTGTGGTCTTTCCGTTACCACACTGACGAAAAGGATTGAATACAAAAAGGAGGACAGCATGAAATATGGCATTCAACTCGGCGGTGGCGCGTCCGTGTCCCAGCGCGACTCCCTCAAAAACCTCGCCGCGGCCGCAGAGGAACTGGGCTTTGATTCACTGCTGATCGGCGACCATATTGTCATTCCCAAACAGATCAGCTCTCCCTGGCCCTATGACGAATATGTGGGCGGCAAGACGCCGTATGCGGTCTACACCGAAATGGTCTGGCTGGACCCGTTCGACACCATGGCCTTTCTGGCGGCGATTACCGAACGGGTCCGCCTCGGGATCAGCGTCGTGATCGTGCCGTATCGGCACCCCTTTGATGTTGCGCGTCGCGTGGCCACCATTGATGTGCTGTCCGGCGGACGCTTTATCATGGGCATTGGGGTCGGCTGGTTGGAAGACGAATTCCGTCTGCTGAACATCCCCTTCAAAGAACGGGGCGCTCGCACGCGTGAATATATTGCCATGATGCAGGCCCTGTGGACGCAGGACTCGCCCCGTTTTTCCGGAAAATTCGTCGAGTTGCAGGAAGATGTCAACGTCTTGCCCCGCCCGCTCCAAAAACCCCATCCGCCCATCTGGGTTGGGGGAGAATCCAAGCCGGCGTTAAGACGCGTGGCCGCCTTCGGCAATGGCTGGCACTGTGGCCTGGTCCTGCCCGAGCGGATTCCCGGCCTGCTGGATCAAATCAAGGGTCTTATGGACGAGGCCGACCGCGATTTTGACGCATTGGAGATTACCGCACTGGCCCTCTCCAACAGGGCTGGCGACAAAGAGCTTGAGGCGTATCGCGCCGCCGGCGTTGATGTGCTCTATATGCTGCCGCTGAGCGCCGAGACCGATGCCGTTATTGAGGAAATGCGCGCCTTTGCCGAGCGAATGAAAACGTCGAATTAAGCAGTTTGCAGAGACGTTCTCAAACAATCCCCTCTCTACCCTGGGAGAGGGCTAGGGTGAGGGTTCCTGAGCCTGGGTGACCCCGATCATACTGTCTCGGGTGACCAGCCCGGCGAGTGCCTCTTCGCTCATGCCCTCGGTTCCGGCCGGCCGCCGGGGAATCACCAGGTAGCGCATATCGGCCGTGCTGTCGTACACCCGGACCTCGATATCGGGCGCGAGTTCCAAGCCAAACTCTTTGAGGACGGTCCGCGGCTCTTTCACCACCCGAGCCCGGTAGTTGAGACTTTTATACCAGTCGGGCGGCACGCCGAGGAGAGAGCGGGGATAGCAGGAACACAGGGTACACACCACGACGTTATGAATAGTCGGCGTGTTCTCCACCGCCACCAGCGTACTCCAGGTGTCCACGTCAATGCCCAGCGTGGCAATCGCCGCCTTGGCGTCGACAAGCAGGTGTTGCTTAAAGTGCGGATCGACCCAGGCGCGCGCAATCACCCGCGCTCCGACTGCTGGCGAACGGGCATCCATATCTTCGACCGCCCGCCGCACGTCATCCGCGCTCAACAGTCCCTTTTCGATCAGCAGGGCCTGAACAGCTTCGACCCGCTGCTCGTAATAGGTCAGCTCGGCATCCTCTTCAAGCGGGAGGTGGGAGTCGGGCGCGTCATGTTCGTGCATCGCTTACTCCTCGGGAGCTGGCTCCAGCCAGTGTTCATAGATATCGATCAATAGCCGGTCGTTCTGACAGAAAGCGACCGGCTCGGCATGTGCCCAGATATGGGTTTGATCAAAACGGACTAAATACAGCGTTTGCTTGGGGCGTCCGTCTCCGCCATAGGCCAGCGTCTCGGGGTTGCGGAATGCGCCGTGGACCGCCTCGATAATGCCGACTTTGCCCTGAATATAGGCTGGCGTCCGGTAATGGCCGGACGGGGTGGCGACTCGGATACGCACCCGGTCTCCAGGCTGATACTGCATCGTCCGTCCCTAATAAGCCGACAGCCCACCGTCAACCGGCACGACCGCACCGGTCATCATGCGGGCTTCGTCCGAGGCCAGAAAGAGGGCCACCCGGGCGATATCTTCAGGCTCGCCCACAGAGAACGGATACTTCTTCAGTTGGGATTCCAGGTTGACGACACCGGACTGGCCGGTCGCCTGCGGCCTGTCTACGCCCAGGCGTTGCCGCACCCGGTCGGTCATGATCACCCCCGGACAGATCACATTGGCGCGAATCTTGTCCTTGGCATACGTCCCGGCGAGCACCTGGGTAAAAGCAATGACGCCACCCTTGGCCGCAGTGTAGACATGCAGCGGGAACGATCCCCGCAAAGCGACGACGGAGGACATATTGACAATCGCGCCCCCACCGGCCTTGACGAGTTCAGGAATCCCGTGTCGGCAGCACAGAAACGGGCCGAGCAAATCGAGCGATTGGGTATGCTGCCAGACCGACATATCCACCTCGGTCACCGTCGTGTCTTCAGCAATCGATCCGCCCGCGCAGTTGTACAGAATGTCGAGCCTGGCATAGCGCGCCACCGTTTGGTCGATAGCGTTTTTCACGCTCTCCTCGATGGTGACATCGGTTTCTATGAACACCGCCTCTCCACCAGCCTCACGGACCAGGCGTTCGGTTTCACGGCCGAGTTCGGGCTTGAGTTCGGCAATAGCGACCTTTGCCCCCTCTTGGGTAAAAATCCGGGCGGCAGAGCGGGCGATGCCCGAACCCGCCCCGGTAATGAATGCGACTTTGCCATCGAGGCGTCCCATCTCTATCCTCCTTTCAAACCGGGCTTCGCTCAGTCGTTTCGATCTTCCGCTGCTCCACGATCTGTTCCACCTTGCGGTCGATCTCAGCCTTGGTGAGAACGTTCTTTTCAATCAGCAGGGTTTCAATCGCGCTGATCCAGCGTTCGTAATAACTCATGGTCTCATACGCCTCGGGCGGCAGACTTTCGATTGCTCGCCGTAACTCATCGACCCGGATCACGCGCCGGTCCGCACTACTCAGCAGCACGAGGAGTGCGTCGGTCCGTTTCTCCCAGAACGACAGTTCATGTTCCGCCTTGTTGATCGGTCCGGCATCGGGCCGGCCCCCACGGTCATGCACGCCCGGCATGTGATTATCCTTCCTTCTTTTTGGGCGGGTCTGTGTACTCTTCTGCCTCAAAAGCCGTGCAAATGGAAGCGCTGAAACGGAGTTTGTCTTCCCTTTTGGGCTCGGTTATAGTCGGCCCCATGCTGAAAGCCGGGGATATCACCATTCACTTTTTGAACGACGGACTGTGGTGGGATGACGGCGGCGCGCAGTTCGGTATTGTTCCGCGTGAGATCTGGCAACGGGAGAAGCAACCCAACGAACGCGGGCGTATTACCATGAGCCTGACCTGTCCGCTGATTGTGACTCGCAGTGAGCTCATCGTCGTTGACACCGGCATCGGGAATCGGCTGAGTGCACGCGAGCAACAATTTTTTACTCCCCGGCGCGGCAGCGGTCTGACCGGCCAGCTTCGCGCCCTCGGCTACACCAGGGAGGACGTGACCCACGTCGTGCTGAGCCATCTCCATTTTGATCATCTGGGCGGTGTCATTGATAAGGCGGACGACGGCACGATCACGCCGACTTTTCCCCACGCTCGTGTGGTTCTGCAGCGGGCGGAGTGGGAGTTGGCAACCCAGCCGCCGGACGAACGTCTTGCCGCGGCCTACCGACACGCCCCGGAATGCCTGGAGCCGCTGGCGAACGTTGACCTCATCGACGGCGATACGACGCTGACCGACCACGTTCGCACAACCGTCTCAGGCGGGCATACCAGCCCGCACCAGTGCGTCGTTATTGAAACCGACGGGACCGGCCTGATTCACTTCGCCGATATTGTGCCGACGACCGCACACCTGCGTCTCGCCTGGAACGCCGCGTATGACACTGATCCGTTAGCGACAATCGCCGCCAAAAAGCGGCTCTACGCCGAGGCCAGACAGAAAAATCTATGGGTTTCGTTTTCTCACGACGACCTGGTCGCCGCCGGACGTTTTTCGGACGAAGCAGGGAAAACGCCAACGCTGGCGGAGACGATTCCCCTCACCCCTCCCGGCGGAGTATAGACCGCCTATTCAACCGAGAGCTCGACGCGGCGATTTACGGCCCTGCCTTCCGGGTTGTCCGAACCGTCATCTCTGGCGTTGGGAGCCAGGGGTTCGATTTCTCCCCGCCCCACGACTCGGAGACGGTCGGCGGCAATCCCACTCGCGACCAGATAGTCTCGCACCGCTTCCGCCCGCGCGCGCGAGAGTCTCAGGTTAAACGACTCGGAGCCAACCGCATCAGCGTAGCCCTCAATCAGGACGGAGAGCGTCGGGTTGTCGTTGAGAATACGAACCGTCTCGTTCAGTTCCGACAGGAACTCCGGTCGAACCGTTCGGTCGTTAAAAGCAAAAGGAATTCCCCGCAGGACGACGTCTTTCGGAGTTTCCTCCTCCTTCGGGTGCGCCTCACCCCCTGGTACTCCTTGGGCCTCTTCTACTTCTACAGCTACAGCAGACGGTGAGGGTAAGGGAGACCGGGCTGGTTGTGGGCCCGTATCTTGACCGGACGCCTTCTGCTCATTTGCCGTCTCTGGCACCCGGACGGGCTCACCGAGATCGTCCGCGTCGTCATAGAGCAGCATTCCTGTCGCGCCGACAAGCAGCACTATCCCAACGAGGGCAGACACGCGCCAATATGCGAGAATGAAAGCAGGAGAGAAACCGGCGAACAGTCCGACCGAGTACGGCACTAGAAAAGACCAGTCGGCGGCAAGGACAGCGAGAAGTCCACCGGTGACGACAGTTCCGAGGAGGGCGGCCAGAAACTTCTGCGGAGCGCGAAAGGATGTGGAACGAACGGCTTTCAGACGACGATTGGGGCGTTTATGAACTCCTTGGAGGGATCGAGCGGCCCTCGCCATCCAGCGGATATTCAGTTGCGGCCAGACTTGGCCGTGGATCATGCCCCACACGAACCCGCACAGAACAGCAGCAAGCCCAATAAGCACGCCAGTACTATAGCGTCTCCATGCCTAAACGCTAGGGCGAGGCTCATACTGCTCCCCTCTCAACAGGTCGTTGAGCCGTCGAGACGGGATACCGCTGCTCAGACGCGCTCCACTTGTTGAGACGCGTGCCAACGCGATAGGCTTGGACGCTTCGAGCACCGAACAGGTGTGAGTTGGACCGCAGCGCAGCATATCGTATGGATACGCCTTCCTTGACTCCCGCTTCAGACCGAAAACAGCGTGTCTTTTACGGGTGGTGGTTAGTCGCGCTCAGCGGCTTCATCATGATGCTGGCCCATGTCCCACTGTTTCACGCTATGGGCGTGTGGGCCGTTACCCTGGAACGAGAGTTTGGCTGGAGTCGGACCCAACTCGGCCTGGCCCTGACGTTTACCCGCATTGAGGGCGGCCTCATGGGCCCGGTCGAGGGGTATCTGACCGATCGTCTCGGCACGCGCCGTATGGTCCTCATGGGTCTCTTTTTTCTTGCCACCGGGTTCCTGTTGTTGAGTCAAGTTGACGGCCTGTGGATGTTTTACACCGCCTATGTTGTCATGGCTGTCGGACAGGGGTTTGGCGGCTGGCTGCCAATCATGACGATGCTGAACCACTGGTTTGTCCGACGCCGGGCGAGCGCGGTCGGCTGGGCCAATGTCGGCAGTCGCTTGGGGGCATTATTTCTCGTCCCGGCAATTGCCTGGGCCATTGATCCCGACTACGACCGTCTCGGCTGGCGGATGACCGCCCTGCTGCTGGCGGTCTTCACCGTTGTTGTTGCGGTCCCGCTTGCGCGGCTCATCCGCGACCGACCGCAGGACTATGACCTGCTGCCCGATGGCGGGCCGATACGACGAACAGACGAGACCCGAAGCGCACAAAGTTCAACGGTCTCCCAGCCTATCAGCCCCGCCTCGAGTCCCGACCTGACCGCCGCTCAGGCACTCAGGACACCCGCCTTTTGGCTCATCTCCTTTGGTCACGGTTTTACCTCCATGGTGCTCTTGGCCATTATGGCCCACCTGGGACTGCTGATGGAGGATGCGGGCTTTTCGGTTCAGACAACGGCCTGGCTGGTGTCTGTGTACACCGCCGTTTCCATGGTTTTTCAGCTCGTGGGCGGCTATGTCGGCGATCGCCTGCCCAAACGTATTGCCCTGTTTATCTTCTCTTCTCTCCAGGCGGCCGGCGTGGTCGTGCTGACGTTCTCGACTTCGACCCCTATGCTCGTCCTCTTCGCCGTCCTCTTTGGCATAGGATTCGGTGGGCGGAATCCGCTCACGGTGGCGATTCGGG
The DNA here is from genome assembly GCA_011523265.1 of Candidatus Binatota bacterium. Taxonomy (GTDB): domain Bacteria; phylum Desulfobacterota; class Binatia; order Bin18; family Bin18; genus Bin18. Next base: position 4,938 of record WTHD01000343.1, on the reverse strand, counting down.
GCGACTATTTTGGTCAAACCTCTTTTGGCAGGATTCTCGGGCTGTCCACTGTCCCGATGAATATCCTCATGCTTGTCGCGCCACCCTTTGCCGGTTGGATGCGTGATGTTCGGGGGGATTATATCCTGGCTTTTTGGGTCCTGGCGGCGTGCAGTTTCCTGGGCGGTGTCTGCTTTCTGTTTGCCAAGAATCCCAGACCGGCACCCTCACCAGCCGCCCGATGAGAATTGACAGGTCTATCCACGTCCTCCTAGAATACGAGTCCTGGGAGTCTTCCGTATAATCAGTTCCCGCGAAGACTCCGAGGAAGGACCCATTATGAATACGCCCATTACCCTGCTCACGCTGTCTCACCAGTACGGCAGCGGGGGAAGCCTGATTGCCCGCGATCTTGGGCAACGCCTCAACTGGAAAGTCTGGGACAAGGAAATCGTCCGAACCATTGCATCTCAGCAGCATGTCTCTGAGGATTATATTGAGACCAAAGATGAACGCGTGGGCTCGTTTATCGAACGCCTGGTCGAGTCCTTTGGCGTCGGCGGTTTTGAGAGCGCCTATAACATCCCGCCGCCGTTGCGTCTCAAAGACAGCCAGCTCGCGCGCCTGACCCGCAAGCTGATCGAAGAGGTCGCGCAGGAGGGCAGCGTCATTATTGTCGGGCGCGGAGGAAACTGCATTCTGGCCAACAGGCCAAAGACCCTCCACGTTTTTGTTTTTGCCTCGCTCGACGCCCGCATTGAGCGCGTGATGAACGTGGAGGGCCTCACCACAGACGAGGCCAAGCGACGCATCACCGGGATGGATAAACTGCGGACAGACTACGTCCACAAGTTCTATCAGGCGGATTGGCGCGACGCGGACGGGTACAATCTCCAACTCGACTCAAGCGTGTGGGGGGAGACGGGAACCGCGGATTTCATTCTCCAGGCTTTGGAACACCACACCGAGCCTAGCTGAGGCAGGAATATCAGCATGACACCCATGACTCCGATCATTGCCGATATCCGATTTCCCTTTAGTTTGATGAACGCCGCCGGTGCATTATCTACCACGCGGGCAGAGCTGCTCGCCCAGGCCCGTTCGGAAAGCGGTGCGGTTGTCACGAAGTCGATTACGCCAACGTCGTTTCTTGACCCTGGAGCGCAGTGCGGCCTGGAAAATCCCGGTACCGACTACTACGTTGAGGTCATTCCGGAACTGCGGCAGTGGGGCAAGCCGGTGATCGCCAGCGTTGCCGGTCTCACAATCGAAGAGTTCGTTCAGGTTGCCCAGACGCTGACGCAAGCCGGGACGGACCTTATTGAGATCAATCTGAACGATCCGCATGTGCATACCCACGTGCATCCATTTCAGTCTGTCGAACGCTTGGACGAGGTTGTTTCAGCGTTCCGCAGACAGATTGCCGCTCCACTTGCCATCAAGCTCCCGGCTACGGTTCCGCTCACACTTTCGGATGTCGTACACACGCTGGTCCGGAACGATATTCCGGTTGTCATGTGTCACAACACAGGGACGAACGGCGACCCGTCTCAGGCTCAGGCCGTTCTTGAGGCGGCGGCGGGAAAACTCGACGTTATCGGCGTTGGTGGCGTCTCAACCGGCGCGCAAGCGCTCGCTATTCTCCAACGGGGTGTGAAGGCCATTCAAATCGGCTCGGCGGTCGTTAAGGAAGGCGTCGGGGTGTTCGCGCGACTGAAGCACGAACTGGGGGAGTTAATAGGGACGGATACGACAAAGCTTGCATCCTAGAGCTGCTTGAGGAAATTCCGGGTCCGTGGGGCATCTTCTTCATCCGGCATTTTCTGTAACTGCTCCGCCAGTTTCCGCATATCCCCTACGGTATCCACATCGTACCAGCGCGGGATCAGACGTATATTCAGGTTATGCAAGCGGGCCTGTCTCAAGGTCTGCCGCATGACCTTTTCCGTACTCCACTCGATATGCTCAAACAGTGCCGGCAGCCCTGCCCGTCCGGCCTGCGCACCGATACAGTAATAGCCGCCGTCACGACTCGGTCCGAGGACGGCATCACAGTCCGGGCTCTTCAGCAGGTCGAAGGCCGAACGGAGATAGGCGAGCGGCACGGAGGGAATATCACTCCCCATGATCGCCACCCGCATCGCTGCTTTCTCGAACAAATCAACAAAGATATTCAGCTCACGCTCACCAAGATCGTCGCCGCGCTGCGGCAGGTAACGGGCGGAGGCAGGCAGTAGCGCACGAAAGCGGGCCTCGCTATCGGCCGGGGTAAAGGCGACCCAGACCTGCACCTCTTCGAGCCGGGATACCCGTTCAACCGTATCGAGGAGAAAGCACCGCGCCAGTTCCGCGGCCTGGTCGGGCCGGAGCGGTGGACAGAGGCGCGTCTTGACCTGTCCGGGCAGCGGCCATTTGGCAAAGATCACCAGCGCGTTGGCAGCCATGCTGGGCTGTGTAGCGTGGATTAGTGTGGAGGGCAAACATGCTTGCCGCAGGGAGATATTTCGAGCAGGCTTCAGGACGGGCGGGTCTTATGCCCGCCCCAGTCCGGTGAGCAGGCGCTCCAGTATGCCAACCATTTCCTGCCGGGCGGTGGCTCTATCGGCCGCATGGGCAATGTAGAGTCCCGCTTCGAAGCACATCGCCCAGACCAGACGCAGAAACAGGTCAAGCGGCTGCGGTCCGATCACCCCCTCGTCCATTAACGGCTCGAACACCTGCCGGAGGAGCCGCAGGGCGGAGTCGGGTTCCTGGATCACATTCCGGCTCAGGACTGCCGGACCATCCACAAAGAGAATCCGCTGCACGCTCGAGTCTGCGGCTGTGTCAATAAAGGCGTGGCACACCGTGCGCATGATCTGCCGTCGCGAAGCGCCCTCGGCCACCTGGATGCGCTCGCTGATAGCGTGGGCCAAGGCGGCGCGCTGCTCTTGATAGACCGCTTCGAAGAGCGCGGCCTTGTTGCGAAAATGATGGTATAGCGCCCCTCTGCTTACCCCCATGCTACGGACAATCTCTTCGGTCGAGGTCGCTTCATACCCCCGCGCGGCAAATAATTCCCGGGCAGCGTCGAGTAAAGCCCTGCGCTGCCTTTGAGCCTGCTCGGCTTTTGAGATCATGGCTGACAAAAATCCCTCCTCCTCTCCCCTAAGCGAGGAAAACTCTCCCTAGAACCAGGGGCATCAAATTCCCTGCACAAACGCTTTTTATGCGACTGCATACACAATCCTGCCGCTCCTGTCCCCAGCACAATTACGGGGATGGCTGCAAAAATTTCGAACGCGAAGCTGTACGTTGGGAGGAGGCAACTCAGCGATACGGTGGGCAGATCAACGCGAGGAGGAGATAAGCAGCCAGAGGAGAGGGAGCCGCCCCCGGAGAGCCACACGCGTTCAGGCGAACTCAGCGAGCGACAGCACCAGCCGCACCAGGTCCGCCTGCCGGAAGAGGCCCTGCTTGTGGTAGATCTGCCGGAGGTGCCAATGGATGGAGCTTTCCTGCCGCCCCGTCTCCACGGCAATCTCGCGTACAGTCTTACCTTCCGTCAACCAGACCGCTATTTGGCTCTCCGCCGGGGTGAGACCCAGGGTCTCGGCCACCAGACTGGGATCGATACGGGCTTGTCGCCCCGGCTCGACAAGCAGCACGAGCGCAGCGACGCGTCGGGCTCCGAAGTCCATCTGCGGAGCGACCACGGGTTTGATGTGTACTACGAACGGCGGCAACATGGTCGTCCGGCGGAGCAGCATCGACCCACTGACGGCGACGGCACTGGAGGTCGGTAGTGCGGCGGCCACTAGCCGCTCAAGACGGTTATGGTCGGCCGGCAGGCGGGCGCGCAACACTCCGCCCCGGTCCGACAACACGTCGCCATACCGCAGGATGGTACGAGCGCGGTCGTTCGCTGCTACGATCTGGCCACGCCGGTCCAGGTGAATGACCCCAATCCGAGGGTTGTCAAAGAGCTCGGTCACGGACGCATCCAGCGCACCGGCGCCGGCCAGCGCCTGCCGAATGCGGACAAATTGTCGAATGTGAGGCAGCAGCCCTTTGAGCAGCATGAGCTGTGGAAATCCCCAGCCATCCGGGGCAACGGGGTCAGCGCTGACCCAGGCGATATGGGAGCCATCCGGCTCGGCCAGGCGCACATTCAGGCCATCCTGGCCGCTGGCCCGAGACAATAGCTCGTTGTAGGTGGGCGAGGTTTTCAGCTCCTGTTCGGTGTACAGGTCGACGGTGCGCACCACGCGACTGTCAGGCAGTTGCCGGAAACGCGGTACGCTTTCGTCTATGGGGTGGTAGATGTCGAGGTACTCACGCTCCAGGTCTTCGTGACGCTCCCCCCGGTAGTAGAGCCCAACGGAAATGATCTGGACATCGTCCTTCGGACCTTCGCCGACTCCCAGAGCATTGCCCTGCAGGCCGCAGGCTTCATCGATCAGGGCGGAGGTAGCGGGCCAGTGAGCGTCGTTGAGCATGGCGTCGTATAACGACGCCAGGATGCGCTCGAAGGTGTCTTGGTCGCTCATGACGCCGCTCCCTGCGGCCATACCGGGATGAGTAGAACGGGGACGCTCACGATACACGCGGCGCACCATACCAAGCCGTGGGCTGAACGCTGCCACCCACTTCCTACCTGATTGTGTGTCATCCGCCTCTCCTAACGCCTCGATTACGAGGAGACCGTATAGAAAACATCAATTATTGGTGTCTTACTCATGATACAACGTAGAAAATGTAGGGTAAGTATAGAAAACTGAACCTCTCATTTCTCCCGTAATTTTACGGGGATCGCCCCGAAAAGATGGGTACGCCGCCTGTGCGCAGAGGAAGGCTAGGCGGCGCGGCAGAATCGAAGAGGGACGGGGTGGCCCTGCTCCGCAAGCTTTCGCTTGACTGCGGATTGCCAAAATTCGGGTGCCACTTTTTTCCAAAAATATGATGCGACTTTTGGTCTGG
>WTHD01000153.1 GCA_011523265.1 Candidatus Binatota bacterium | reverse complement strand
TTCATCACATGTCGAAAATGATTCAGTTGCGGAACGTTCCCGATGCACTGCACAGGGTCCTCAAGTCCAGGGCTGCGCTGGCTGGGAAGTCGCTGTCTGACTATCTCATTGCGGAGATGCAGCGCTATGCCGAATATCCGACCGTAGAAGAGCTCCGCCAGCGGCTCCACGCCCGCACCCCGGTGCGTCCCACCCTTCCGCCGGCCCACATAGTCCGGGAAGAACGGGACGGCCGGTGATTGTTGCTTAGGCCAAGGGAATAAACAGCGACTTTCTGGGCTTGCCGTTGACTGCCCGGCTGATATGTCCCTGGCCGGTGGTATCTTCGGCCAGCAGAATTTCTCCCGTGCCCAGGATGCGCTTCGTGCCGTCGCCAGTCTCGATCTCGACTTCCCCCTCCAGCATGACCACATACTGACGACGCGGCGCGTTGTGAAAATCGAGGTCATAGTCGCCGCCCGTTTCTCGAAAGATCACGCCGGTTGCCGGAATAAGCTCGGAGAGCCGCCCGACGACACTCCCGTCTTTGAGCGGAATCTCAACATCCTCAAAGTGCGACTGGTTGTCCGGCCCCGTATAGATGCGGGTGACTTTCATGCTGGACCTCCTTTCCACAGGTTCTGAACTGTATGACACCGGCCCCTTGAGTGTCAAATCATCCCGGATTTTCCGGTCCCTTTTCAGTCGGCTTACCTGGACAGCGCTACCGCCTATGACTTATAGTTGTGCGGCTGAAATAGAGCGGCAAAGGAGAGGAAAAGAGTATGCGCGCCGTAGTGATGCTGAACCATGAACTGACCGTTGAAGATATTCCTGTTCCAGAGCCCGGACCGGGCGAGGTCTTGGTCAAAACCCTGGCCTGTGGGATTTGCGGCTCGGACCTCCATGCGCTGAAGCATACGGAGAAGCTGGTCGAAGTCTCAGAGCGCTCCAACGGCGTGTTTAATATGGACCTCAGCCGGGGCATCGTCATGGGTCATGAGTTCTGTTTCGAGGTGGTTGACCACGGGCCGAACACGGACCGCAGCCTCAAAGCCGGCGCGCGCGCGGTTTCCATGCCGGTTCTCATTCGACCGACCGGTGTCGAGACGGTCGGCTACTCAAATGACAACCCAGGTGGCTACGGGGAGTATATGCGCCTGAGTGAAAGGCTGTTGCTTGAGGTTCCGAACGGCCTGCCGACGCACAAAGCCGCCCTGACCGAACCCATGGCGGTCGGCCTGCACGCGGTTGAAATGGCGCGCCTGACAACAGACGACGTGCCGCTGGTCATCGGCTGTGGGCCGGTCGGCCTGGCCGTGATCGCGTCGCTACGCATGAAAGGGGCGCAGCCTATTATCGCCGCGGATTTCTCCTCCCGGCGCCGCCAGCTCGCGCAGGCCGTGGGCGCGGACATCGTCATCGACCCCGCCGAGCAGTCACCCTATACCAGTTGGCAGGAGGCTGCGGTCTGGGCCGACCCGAGCACGGCTCCGTCTCAGCCGCCCTGGGCTTCGGGTCCGCCGTTGCGGCCGGCCGTCATGTTTGAATGTGTCGGTGTCCCTGGGGTCATTGATCAGATTATGGCCGCGGCCCCACAGGGCACCCGGATTGTGGTTGTGGGCGTGTGTATGGAAAAGGACAGTTTTGAACCCATGTTCGGGATCAACAAAGAGTTGAATCTTCAGTTCGTCCTGGGCTATAGCGGGGAAGAATACGCCTCCACCCTGCATCACATTGCCGAAGGCCGGATTACGACCGACCCATTAATTACGGGGACCGTTGGAATCGAAGGCGTCGCTCAGGCATTCAAAGACCTGCACTCGCCCGAGCAGCACGCGAAAATTATTGTGGAACCCTGGCACTAAAGAGTGAACGTGTCCTCCAATAAACATGCAGATGCTGGACACGTTTACTCTTTCCAACAGGAGGACCGTATGGCTGAGATACAGAATTGGACCCTCCGGGGCGACTGGTTTGATGTGTGCAGTTGCGATATCGCCTGTCCGTGCGAATTTGCCCAGCCGCCGACAAACAACCACTGCGAGGGCGTGCTGGCCTACCATGTCCGAGAGGGGACGTATGGTTCAACCCGTCTCGATGGGCTGAACGTGATGGCCGTGGCCAACTTTAGCGGCAATGTCTGGGCTGGTGAGGCCAAAATCTCGTTGGGGCTGTTTATTGACGAACAAGCCGACGCGCAGCAGCGCGAGGCCCTCCAACTCATCTTTTCCGGGCAGGCCGGCGGATTCATGGCCGGGTTTGCGCGTTCGATTGGTGAGGTGCGCGGTATTGAGTTTGTTCCGATCACTTTTGATATTGCGGATGACCTGGCCTTTTGGAAAGCGGAGATTCCCGACCGCGTCACGGCCTCTGCCGAGGCGCTGACCGGACCGACCACGCCGAAAGGGAAGCGGGTGCAGTTGCTGAATCCGCCCGGCTCCGAAGTGGGGCCCGGCCAGGTCGCAACCTGGGGCAAAACGGTTGACAATCGGGTCAACGCCTACGGCTTTGAGTGGGATTGGGCCGGCAAATCGAGCAAGCACATCCCTTTCGACTGGAGCGGACCCGCATAGCTCGGTCCCCGGTACTGCTTAAGAACTGCCAAAATATCGCTAAAACCGAAATGGCGGGAGAAGACTCATGCAAGGGGCTCATGAGCTTCCCCCGCCATTGGAAGGAGGAAGAAAGAAGGAAAGCTATTAGTCAGACGTATCAACACCTGTCAGTATTCAACCCGCCCCCAACTATTCGGCTAAATATTCCACTTTCTCTAAAAAAGCCTTGGCCCCCCCGGACGTTCCTTTGGTATTCATCTGAAAGCCGAATCGACTGATTGGGGGAACAACGGTCTGACCGAACTGGGTGCGAAAGCTCTGGTCCAAATCGAACTCCGTCACCACCCGCTCTCCCACCGGCACCCCGCAGGGCGTACAGAAATAGCGCCCGCCGGTTTTATAGTAATTCCCGGTATAGGCCCGATTTGCCTGCTCTTTTTCTCCCAGGAAGAGACCGATGAAGTACGGAGCGTTGGGGATGAAGAGCGAGCCGCTCTTCATTTTTTTTGTCCCGAACGTGGTCATCACCGCAATAGGGACTGCGGTAATCCCTCGGCTCCAATCCGCCCCGCGCGGATAGCGTTCGACCCCCCAATAAATGCGAATCCGTTTGACCTGGGACATGTGCAGGGGCAACTCGAACAGGCCCGCTTTTCGTCGGGAGGTGTGTAAGACGAGCCGGTTATCTTTGAAGTGGGGCTGTAAATCGTCCGCGTCAAGGCGAAGGGTAAATCCCTGTCGCTTCAACCATTCCTCTGCCGGACCATCCGGCTGGCCGGAGAAGTCAATCGTATGCAGCGGGGCCGCCGTGGCTCCGAAGGGGCCACACCACAACAACAAAATCCCGAGAATCCACACTTTCCAACGCTGAAGGCTCCGTGTTCGCATATTCCCCCTTACAAGGCAGAGCCGTCTATCTTGACGAGGCGTTGAGCCGTGCGCAAGGTCGCCCTCCAGACCGATTGTCCACCTCTACTTGCCGACTTGACGCTGTTCACATTCCGGTCGAGAATAACCCGCACCGTATCACAAAAGACTCCAACCCACGTACCGATAGAGAGGAGAACACATATGGCTCAAATCGGGCTCGCTTTGGCCGGTGGTATGTCGCCCACCGATGTTGTTGACTGTGTCAAACATGCGGAAGAGCAGGGCTATACCTCAGCCTGGTTTGCGGAAGGCCATGGCGGAGATCAATTCTCTGTGCTCACCGCGTGTGCTCTCGCAACCCAGCGTATTCAGCTTGGCACGAGTATCAGCAGTATTTTCGTCCGCAGCGCACCGACCATTGCCATGGCGGCCGCGTGCGTCGATCATTACTCCCAGCAACGCTTTATTTTGGGGCTGGGCTCCAGTCACAAGGTGCAGGTCGAGCCGGAACACAGCATCCCGTATGGGCAGCCGGTCCAGCGTATGCGGGAAACGGTCGAGATTATCCGCGCGCTGCTGCGTGAGGGAGCCGTGTCCTATCACGGCGAGGTGGTGACCATTGAGCAGTTTGATCTCTGGTTTCAGCCCGCCCGCCCAGAAATTCCAATCTATATCTCAGCCGTCTTTCCGCAGATGCTCCAAGCCTGCGGTGAACTCGCACAGGGCACCATTCTGGTGTGGAGTGCCCCGGAAGCGGGTAAGCTGGTCGCTGAAAACATCGCGATCGGTGCCCAGCGAGCCGGACGTCAGGCCGAAGAGGTTGACATTGTCTCGCTCCTCCCGATGAGCGTGGCCCAGGACCATCAGGAAGCCCTGGAGCGCATGCGGCCCCTGGTCGCTTTCTACTCGGGATTCTTTCCGCGCTATAATCGCGTCATGGCCGAGCAGGGATTTCCCGAAGAAGCCCAGGCCATTCGAGCGGCATGGCAGCAGGGGGACCGGCAAAAGGCGATCCAACTGGTTCCCGACCCCTTGATTGAAACGGTCAGCGTCGTGGGGACACCGACCAAATGCCGGGAGCGTGTCGAAGCCTATCGTCACTCAGGCATCGTGCATCCGGTTATTTTCCCCGTGAGCGACGGCCCAAGCGGAAAACAGCACGTGCTGGATGCCGTCCGGGCCTGTGCGCCCTAAGCGGCAATTATATCATGTACGTTGAATATGCCCGACGGTGGAATTTGCTCGAATCCCGTGTATTAGACCTCCTGAAGGAAAGCGATGGGTGGAGCATTTCTCCCATTATAATAGAGCTTCTTATCACAGCAGAAGATCACCGATATCAATAATTCCTGGCCTGACCATTTGCGGCAGGTTTCATAAGTCTAAAGCCCTAGCTCTTTCAGGTGCCTTTTTCGATAAGTCAAGAGGTACTAAGGCTGAAATACCGGCCCTGCTACGCCGTGTGACGGCTGAGGGGACAGCGTGTGTAATGCCGATCCTGGATTGACGGACAGACTACTAAGTACTATAGCACTTAGTAGTACACATAGGGGCGTGTGAATTGGATGCGCGTCTTTAAGACTAAAGTGTTCGCCCGTTTTGCCAGACGTAAGCGAATAACCGAGAAAGAAATTTGCGAGGCGGCCCGACGGGCCGCAAAGGGACTGATCGACGCCGACCTGGGCGGCGGCGTTATCAAACAGCGTTTAGCCAGGAAGGGCCAGGGCAAGTCGGGTGGCTTTCGGAGTATCATACTCTTCCAGCGAAACGAGAAGATGTTCTTTGTCTATGGTTTCGCCAAGAGCGACCGGGATAATATTCGCAAGGACGAGTTGATAGCATTTCGAAAGCTGGCAGATGCAATGTTCATCCTGGACAACAAAGCCTTGGTGGCTGTAACGAGGAACGGAACGATCATGGAGGTCAGGTGTCATGAGCAAACAATATCGGAGCGAAGCCCTGGCAGCCGTGCATGAAACCGCACTCGGTCTTCACGAGTCTGGCTCGATGGACAAGCAGACGCTGAAGGTATTCGACGAGATGTGTCTGACGCCGGTCGAACAACTGACGCCGGACCAAATTCGACAAATCCGGTTACGTGAGAAGGCCAGCCAAGCGGTTTTTGCGCGCTATCTGAACGTCACCACCGGCTTAGTGAGCCAGTGGGAACGTGGCCAAAAGCATCCGCGGGGCGCGTCGCTGAAGCTACTGACGCTCGTTGCCAAAAAAGGCTTGCAAGCGGTCGCCTGAATGGAGTCGAGAGCCTAGAGCAAATCACGATGCTGTGTAGCCGCTCGTCATTTCTGCGAAAGCAGGAATCCAGGTCCCCGGCCCCCTGGCCTCTGGATGCCGGATCAAGTCCGGCATGACGAGAGCGGAACGGCAGGGCTACAGCCGAGCGTGAACTGCCCTAGCGCGTCAGCGTTGGGAAAAGCGGTTCCGTGCTGATAATGCCCTCGTCAGAGAGCCGCTGCATTTCCGCTTTCGACAAGCCGAGCAGGCTGCCGAAGATGCGCTCATTGTGTTTGCCAAAGCTCGGGGCGGGCCGCCGAACGACCGAGGGCGTATCGGAAAATTGAGGGACGAAGCCCGGATAGAAGTGCGGCCCGGTTTCCTCTTTCTCGATCGTTAACAGAAACTCACGCGCGGCCAGGTGCGGGTCACTCAGCACCCCGGCCCCGGACAGCACGACTCCGGCGGCGACACCCGCTTCTTGCAGGCGTTCCATCAGTGCGGTTGCCTCCTGCTCCTGCGTCCAGGCGCTGATGTATTGGTCGAGTTCATCCTCGGCCGTCTTTCTCTTGTGCGCCGTATCGAACCGCCCGTTTTGCGTCCAGGCCGGATTCCCCAATACGCGACAGAAATTGTGCCAGTCCTCGTCCGACGTGACGGCAATCGTGAGCCATTCGTCTTCGCCCTGACAGGGGTAACATCCGTGGGGCGCCAGGGTGGGGTGACGATTGCCGAGTCGCTCCTGAGAGCGGCCATTGATGGTGTACTCCAGCAGGGCGGCGGCGTTGAACGGTAAGAGTCCCTCAACGTGGGACAGGTCAAGCGAGACCCCGGTGCCGCGCCGTTCCTGTTCAAATGTCCCGACCAGCGCGGCGAAGCAGGCGTTGAGTGCCGACACCGGGTCGCCGATGGCGTTGCTGAGCATCTGGGGCGGGCCGTCTTCATAGCCGCTGACCCCGGTTATCCCGGCCATGGCCTCGGTGGTGGTACCAAAGCCGAGATATTCGCTCTCCGGGCCACTATTGCCAAAGGCGGGCAGGGTGACCATTACGAGTTGCGGGTTGACCGCTTTCAGGGTGTCAAACTCGATGCCGAGTTTGCGCAAACTGCGCGGCGGATAGTTGGCCACCAGGACATCGCTGATCCGGACCAGGTCGCGAAACAGCTCTCGTCCCCGCGGGTGGGTGAGTTCCAGCGCAATGCCGTATTTATTCCGATTGACCGTATTAAACGTTGGCGACTGCTCGTAGGGCCGGCCCCCGTCTTCCGTGACCTCGGGGGCGGCTCCGCGCCACCAGTCCATATGCGATGGGGATTCGACCTTAATGACCTCTGCGCCAAAGTCAGCCAGCAGACAGGTCGCCAACGGACCGGCCCAGCCATTAGTTAAATCCACGACGCGTAGCGGCTGTGTCATACGCTTGCTCCTGTGTCTTGCTATTTCTCAGTTAATGGCGCCTGCGGCCCGGAGGCGGTGCAGATCGGCGTTGCCATAGCCCAGCTTTTCGCCCAGCACGCTCGTCGTGTGCTCCCCGACTCGGGGGGCGCGCCGGAGGCGGAGGATGGGCTGTCCGCTTTCGCGGGACGGCGGGCCGGGGATGGAGACGGTTCCTCCTCCGGGACCCTCGACCTCGATAAACGCCTGACGCTCTTTGAGCTGGGCCCATTCGACGACTTCTTGGGCAGAAGGGATAGGCGACAACGGAATTCCGCGGGCTTGCGCGGCATGATAGATGTCCCATTTCTTGCGGTCGCGCATCCACGGAATAAGCGCCGTATGTAATTCCTCGGCGCAGAGTGCCAGGGTCGAGATGTTCTGAAAGCGTGGATCACCTGCCAGGTCGGGCCGTTCGATCAGTTCGAGCAGCGCAACGATTTGATGCGGCAGGCCGGCGTGTATGCCCACATAACCATCTGCACATGGCAGCGTGACCAGATTCGGAAACGCCGCGTGAAGCTGCTTGCCCGAACGCTGGCGGACAAAGCCCGAATAGGAAAACGCCACAAAGTCGTACAGGGACGTGGCAATCAGGGCCTCCTGAATGGAGACCTCAACGTGCTGCGCGGCCTGGGTTGCGTTCCGGTTCCGTACAGCTTGGAGGGTGCCAATGGCGGCGTATAACCCGGCCAGGTATTGGCCGAACGCGCCCCCCGGCTGGACCGGAGGGTGGTCTAGTTCGCCCATCGGATAGGTCCAACTGCCCAGGGCAAAGGCGACACTGTCGGTCATCCGATAGTCCCGGTAGGGACCGGATGCGCCGAAGTTCGAGATGGCCACGCTCACCAGCCGTGGGTTGGCGGTCCGCAGCACCTCTTGGCCCAGACCCAGGCGCTCAAGGGTTCCCGGACGGAAATTCTCAACGACCACATCGGCGCGTTCAATCAAGCCTAAGACCACCTCCCGTCCGGGTTGACAGGTGAGGTCAATCGCCACCGACTGTTTGCTGGTGTTCAAGAAACAAAAGAGGCCGCTCTGCTCTTTTGTGGGGGAAGGGTCCCCCAAGCCCCCTCTGCCGGGCTGGTCGTCAAAAAATGGCGGCAGGGTCCGCCCTCCTTCGCCACCTGCCGGCGGTTCAATCTTGATGACCTCAGCCCCATAGTCGCCCAGCAATTTTGTACAATACGGCCCCGCAATATAATGGGTCAGGTCAATAACGCGAATGCCACTCAGGGCCCGTTCCAGGGACATGCCGAACCTCCTGTCTTCCAATACTCAAGGAAGATGTGAGTATTGGCCATCTGCAATGCGGCTGTCAAGATTGACCTTGAGGTGTGACAACCTCCTCCTGTCGTTCTGCAGGGGGACATCCAAAGCGAGGGCCGAGCGGATTGACGAAGGGGGAGTTCTCTCTATACATTGCCGGGATGAACGTACACCTGTACGATGAGTCACGAGGTTAAAGCGCGCAGAGAGGACTCGCATGATTATTGACTCAGAAACCTTCGGCGAAATAGAAAGCGCCGTCACCCAGGCGACCCAGGGGATAGGTTCCGCCACCCAGCTTGTCAAAGGACTCGGTCCCCAAACCGAAGAAGCTCGCACCTATATTGGCCGCCTGCTTAATCAGATCCTCGAAGTCCAGGTCTATGTTCAACGCGCGGGCGCCGTCCTTGATGCGGTCAAAGAAGCCAATCAAGAAGAGTCGTCCCGCCAATAAGAGGAGCACGCGAATCGCTCCGCTCTCGGGCTTGCCTTTTCTCCCGCTTCGGACAAAGGCATCTCACTCCCCGAGGATTGTCTGAGGCATTGAGAGTGAGATTCAGCACCCGCTATGAATAGCAGCATTTTGCACATCCGTGATCGGCTCTCGAAGCATGACCCCGCTCTGGTCGATATGGACGCGCCGATGCGGGCAGCGGTTGCGCTGCTTCTGCAACCCCGCCCTGACGATGTGTACGTGTTCTTCATCCACCGTGCCCACCATCCCCACGATCCCTGGTCCGGACATATGGCCTTTCCCGGGGGGCGTCAGGAGCCGGAAGACCCCGATCTGTTCGTCACCATCCAGCGCGAGACCTATGAAGAGGTGGGGATTGATCTTGCCGAGCATGGCGAATACCTCGGCCGTCTGGCCGAAGTGCAGGCCTCGGCGCGCGGAAAACAGATTGGCATGGTGGTGTCCCCGTTTGTCTATCTCGTCTCCCGGGACGCCAGTCTGGTACTCGATCCGGTTGAAGTCCAGGACGTTATTTGGGTCCCGCTGTCATTCATGCGACAGGACGGCGTGGAACAGGTCGTTCAGCGCAAGCTCCAGACCGGATCGACCATTCAGGTGCCCGCGCTTCTCTACGGCGGGAAAACGATTTGGGGCCTGACCTACCGGATGCTGCGGGGATTTCTGGAGCTTATTACCGAGCCGTAGGAAGTAGCGGACTTTCCTAGGCTCCGTTCTTCTCCAGCATCGCCTTTGCGACTTTGGCCGGTGACATGGGCAGCTCGGTCATCCGCACCCCGGTTGCCCGGTAAATGGCATTGGCAATCGCAGCGGGTGGCGGGATGATCGGCACCTCGCCAACGCCACGAATGCCGATGGGATGGCCGGGATTGGCCACCTCGACCAGGATGGTTTCGATCATGGGCAGGTCGAGACAGGTGGGCATGCGATAATCCAGAAAACCGGTATTCCGCATGGTTCCATCCTCGGCATAGAAATACTCTTCGTTGAGCGCCCAGCCGACCCCTTGGGCCACGCCACCCTGAATCTGGCCCTCGACATAGCTGGGATGGACGGCTTTGCCCACATCCTGGGCGGCGGTGTAGCGGAGAATATCGACTTTCCCGGTCTCGGGATCGACCTCCACATCAACCACGTGAGCGGCAAAGGCCGGTCCCACCCCGCGTGGCCGCACGGACGCACGGCCCATAACCGGACCACCGGCGCGGGGAAATTTGGGGGCGATTTCCTTCAAGCTCAGGGATTCGTGGCCATTGGTCAGACAGGAGAGCACCCCGTCCTGGTAGGTGACGTCTTCCGGCTTGACTTTCCAGACTGTGGCGGCCCGCCGCTTCAGTTGCCCGACGGCATCCTGGGCCGCCTCATACACGGCCAGACCGGTGGCAAAGGTCACCCGACTGCCGCCGGTCGTATCGGTATGGCCAATGGATTCCGTGTCTGCGACAACCGGGTGCATGTCTTCCGCCCGGAGGCCCAGGACCTCGGCCGCAATCATGGCGCACGAGGCCCGGCTGCCGCCGATATCGGGCGAGCCGGTCACCACATTGGCGCTGCCATCGGTGTTAATGCTCACCGTGGCGCTCGACTGAAACGCGGCGTTAAACCAGAAGCCGGTGGCCACTCCCCGCCCGCGGAGTTTTCCGTTTGCACTCTGGGGCGGTGGCGACTGATAGTGCTCGCTGTTGTGAATGGCCTCAACCGTTTCGAGATAGCCTATCCGTTTGAACTGAGGTCCGGCGGGTTGGGCCGTGCCTTCTTTGGCGCCGTTGATGCGGCGTATTTCGAGCGGATCAAGCCCCAGCTTTTCCGCCAGTTCATCAAGAATCGTTTCGGCCGCCAGAGCGGGGTTGGTGGCACCGGGAGCGCGGTAGGCACACGTCTTGGGCTTGTTCAGCACAACATCGTAGCCGTCGATCTGGAAATTTTCCAAATCGTACGGAGCCAGAACGGTCATACACCCTGCCGCCACTGGCGAACCGGGAAAGGCGCCCGCTTCAAACAGGAGCTGGAGTTCAGCCGCCGTGATTTTGCCATCGGTGTTTACACCGATTTTCGCCCGAATATGCGAGCCCGGTGTCGGGCCTGTCGCGCGCAGCACCTCGCTCCGAGACATGACCATTTTCACGGGCCGGCCGGTGAGTTTGGACAGGAGCAGGGCTACCGGTTCCAAATACACCGTGGTCTTACCGCCAAAGCCGCCGCCGATCTCGGCCGGCACGACTTTGATATCCCCACGGTTCATTTGTAGCATCGTGCCGCACAACTCGCGCACGGCAAACGGCCCCTGGGTGCTGACCCAGACTGTTGCTCTGCCGTCCTGATTATACTGCGCCACCGCATTATGGGGCTCGATATAGCCCTGATGGACCATGGTGGTTGCAAACTCGCGTTCAATCACGATCTCGGCTGCGGCAAACCCGGCCGCGAGGTCGCCCCGCGAGAACTGGACATGGTTGGCGATATTGGTTTCTTTATCGTCCCCGGCATCGACGCCGGCGGTCCGCAGGTCCGGGTGGAGGATCACCGCGTCGTCCCGCATGGCTTCGCGCACGTCTTGGACAAAGGGCAGCGGCTCGTACTCTACTCTGATGAGCTTGAGCGCTTCCTCGGCAACGTGGGGACTGGTTGCCGCCACGGCCGCAACCGCATGGCCGTCGTACAGGACTTTGCCGCGGGCCATAATATTCGTAGCCAAATGACGTGGGTTGACAAAGTTCTCGCCGACTTGCAGCATCCCCGGTTCAATCTCGGGAAAGTCCGCCCCGGTAATGACCGCTTTGACGCCAGGCAGGGCTTGCGCCCCGGCCGTCTCGATTGATTTGATCCGCGCGTGGGGGTGTGGACTCCGCAGCACTTTCCCGTGCAGGAGGCCCGGCAGGGTAATATCCGCTCCATAACGGGCGCGTCCCGTGACCTTATCAACACCGTCGTGCCGAATGGGGCGAGTGCCAATCACCTTGAACTGATGCTCGTGTTGGGCTTCCATATCATCATACGGTCTATTGAGTCTGTTGGGTCTGTTGGGTTGAGACTCAATAGACCCAAGGACCCTATAGACTCAATAGACCTTCATCCGCCTCCAATGGCTGGCACAAAATGGACTTCGCCCCCGTCTGGAACCGATTCGGCCAACCCCTCCGTCCCGATCTCTCCGTTGATCGAAACCGCAATAGAGCCGACCAGGTCACCGTCCTCGACCACGCGACTCCGAAAGCCGGGGAACTGACGTTCAAGGTCTTCGACTATTTCCCCCACCGTTTTCCCGGCGACAGTCGTGCGGTCCTTGCCACCGGTTAATTTACGCAGGAGTGAAGGAATATAGACAGTTGTCATTTGCTTGGGGATTGGGGGGTGGGTGTTGGGGATTGAGGGAGCGGTCTTTCTAACCCCTAACCCCCAATCCCTAATCCCCCATTATCCGTTTTTCTCCAGGATCGCCTTGGTCACG
>WTHD01000287.1 GCA_011523265.1 Candidatus Binatota bacterium | reverse complement strand
AGCCGGCCTGGGGCGAGGCCCACTGTATGCAGCCTCACTATGTCTACATCGCCAACTCATCGAGCCTGAAAGTCGGCATTACGCGCGGGAGTCAGGTTCCTACCCGCTGGATGGACCAAGGCGCGGTACAGGCCCTGCCGATTTTTCGGGTGCAGAGCCGTTATCAGGCCGGACTGCTGGAAGTCATTTTCAAACAGCATCTGACCGACCGCACCAACTGGCAGCGCATGCTCAAGGGCGAGCCCGAACTCGCGGATTTGGCGGCCAAACGGGATGAATTACTCGGGCTGTGCCAAGCGGGGCTGAACGACCACAGGCGGGCCACCGGGGAAGGCGCACTCACATTGCTTGAGGAGGCGGCCAGCCATTCATTTACCTATCCCGTGCTGGAGTATCCTACTAAGGTCCGGTCGCGTAATTTTGAGAAGACACCCGAGATCGAAGGCACGCTGCTGGGTATCAAGGGTCAGTATCTCATGTTTGATACCGGCGTGCTGAACGTGCGCAAGTTTGGCGGGTATGCGGTGCGGTTCGAGTCACCAGACTCTCCCGCCTGAAAATCGGGGTGTCTTGCAAGTGAGGCCTGATGCGGCGGCAGACCTGGGGAAACCGGTACGCTGTTTCGACGTCCCACGGGTCGGGTGGCCCGCGCGTAACCCGACACCGCGGAGTTGAGACGTCCGTCCGGAGGATTATTCTCCCAAGACCTGGACCCCGGCCTCGGCGCAGGAAATGTCCTGTTCGACCGTCCCGCCCCCGACGCCAATGCCTCCAACGACTTCGCCGTCTATTGTAATGGGCAGCCCGCCACCAACCACGGTTGCTCCCTCAAAATGGGACAATCCCACTAACAGGGCCGGATCGTCTTTGATGGCATTATAAAAATCGGCCGTGCCAAATCCGAATAGCGCGGTATACGCCTTGCGTTGACTGCCTTCGATGCCGAGGAGTGGAGCACCGTCCATACGGGCGAAAGCCTTCAGATTCCCGCCGTCATCAACGACCGCCACATTTTGCTTGACGCCAAGTTCTTTGGCGCGGGCGATCGCCGCTTCGACCATCCGTGCCGCCAGGGCATGGGTAATCGTTTTTTTGGTATAGGTTGTCTGCGGGCTCTGTTTTGCGTCTTCAGCACTGCCGACCGCAGGCGTCAGCGCGATGGAGGCAGAAACGGCAACACATAAGAGCAGAAAGAACCCTTCGGAAAAGACATGCCTGAATTGAGTCATGGAGTGTCCCACCTTTCTCGTCGCCCGGCGCGTCGCGCACCGGCTTCGTATCTGACCATTATGAGCGAACCTCCCTAGCGCGTCCAGGCCAGCCACCTGGTGAAAAGCGATTTGACCCGTGGGGTCAGCCGGGTGCGATTATAGGCGTCCGCGGCGCGTTTTATGGCTTCGGCCTGGGTGGGATAGGTGTGAATGGTCCTGGCCAGGGTGCCGAGCCCCAGGCCGCCGACCATGGCCAGGGTCAGCTCCGAGATCATCTCGCCGGCGTGGCGGGTCACAATCGTTGCGCCCAGAATGGTATCCTTGCCAGCTTTAGTATGGACTTTCACAAAACCGTCGGTATCGCCTTCGAGCACGGCCCGGTCGACCTGTCCCATCTCCTGGTGAAAGGTCTGGATGGCAATACCCTGTTTTTCCGCTTCGTGTGCATACAGACCGACATGCGCGATTTCAGGGTCGGTATAGGTACACCACGGCACGGTTAAGGCGCTCGCCTTGGCCCGTCCAACGAACAGGGTGTTCTGGATCACAACGCGGGCCAGGGCATCCGCCATATGGGTGAATTTATACGGCGAGCAAATATCGCCCGCGGCATAAATACGCGGGTTGGTCGTCTGAAGTCGATCATCGACCTTTACTCCCTGTTTGGTATCAAACTCCACGTCGACCGCCTCCAGGTTCAGCCCCTCGACGTTAGGGGCGCGACCCACTCCGAGCAGGACGGCATCCACGCGGACCTCCTCTTGCTGTCCATCTTTTTCTACCCGAAGCACTTTGTCCTGGCCGTCCCGCTCCACCCCGGTGATCTGACAGCCAAGGACGAGGGAGACCCCGTCCCGAATCAGGGCGGCCTGGATGAGGGCCGCGGCGTCCTTATCCTCGCGGATGAGAATCTGGGGCATCACTTCCAGGAGGGTGACCTGCGACCCAAAGCGGGCGAATGCTTGGGCGAGTTCACAGCCGATCGGACCGGCGCCGATGATGGCCAGCCGTTTGGGCAGTTCGGTAAGGGAAAAGACGGTTTCGTTGGTCAGATAACCCGCTTCCGCCAGACCGGGAATCGGCAGGGGCATGGCCCGGGCACCCGTGGCGATGACCGCCCGACGGAAACGCAGGCGCCGCCCGTCGACTTCCACGCTGTCCGATTCGACAAAACGCCCCTCGCCCAGAAAGACATCCACGCCGAGTTCGTCCCGGTAGCGCTGTGCCGAGTCATGCGGACTGATTTCCGAGCGGAGCCGGCGCATCCGTTCCATGACCGCCGGGAAATTCACTCGGGTTCCCGGCGGCACCTCGACTCCGTACTGGTCTGCGTCC
>WTHD01000165.1 GCA_011523265.1 Candidatus Binatota bacterium | reverse complement strand
GGATTGGGGGTTCGGGGCCAATCCCCAGCCCCCAATCCCCAATCCCAAATGCTACACATAGGTCAGCCAATCCTTATACTTTGGATTGGTGCCTTTAATGACGGTATCGAAGCGGGCCTTGAGCTCTCTTGTGATCGCTCCGGGCGTTCCCCCACGGATCACACGGTCATCGAGTTCGCGAATCGGTGTCACCTCTGCGGCTGTGCCGGTAAAAAAGACCTCGTCGGCAAGATAAACCTCGTCCCGGGTGATCCGATCCTCCTCCAGCGGGACGTCCATATCTCGCAGCAGGGTAATAGCGGTATCGCGGGTAATACCGGGCAGGAGCGAAGACGAGAGCGGCGGCGTTTTGATCCTGCCCCGCCGGACGACAAAGATATTTTCTCCCGGTCCTTCGGCCACGTAGCCATCGGTATCGAGCAGCAGGGCCTCGTCATAGCCGAGGGACCAGACCTCTTGGCCGGCAAGAATGGAATTCAGGTAGGTGCCGACGGCCTTGGCCTTGGTCATCAGGGTATTGACGTGGAAACGTTGAAACGACGATGTCTTGACCCGAATGCCCTTGAGCAGCCCTTCCTCGCCCAGATAGGCCCCCCAGGCCCAGGCGGCAATGGAAACACGAATCGGGTTGGTCCTGGCGTGCAGGCCCCGGTCCCCCTCGCCGACAAAGACCAGCGGACGGATATAACACTCCTTAAGGGCGTTGGCCCGAACCGTTTCCAGGCAGGCCTGAATAATATCATCTGGGGAAAAGGGGATGGTGAGCCCGAGGATGTGGGCCGAGTCGAACAGCCGTTCGATATGTTCGGGTAAGCGGAAAACGCCGGACCGACCGTCTTCACCCGCATAGCAGCGAATGCCTTCGAATACGCCCACACCGTAGTGGAGTGTATGGGTGAGGACATGGACTTTTGCCTCGTCCCAGGGAACGAGTTCGCCGTCCATCCAGATTTTGCCGTTTTCCACAGAAGCCTCCTCGCAAAAAGAAGTTTTTTGCAAATCAGAAGCCCTGGGGAAAGTCAACGGGTGGGCATGCCCGCCGAGTCGCCTAAAAAGGCAGCTCGGCGGGCATGAACTCTTCCCGATCAAGGACAATAGCAGTCGCGGTGGTACCTTTACGGAGCAGGGCCATCTCGGGCGGGCCGATCACCAGACTCTCTCCGAGAGAGAGCGAACTCAGGACGCCGGAGCTCTGGGTACCGGTTGAATGCGCTACATAGCCGGACCCGTTCCGGGTCAACTGACAGCGGACGAATTCCGTCAGGCCCTGGGCCTTGGGAATATCTTCACCAAGAGTGACCTGAACGGTCGGAAAGAAGAGCTTGCGATAGCCGGCCATGCGGCGCAGCGCGGCCCAGGTGTAGAGATAGAAACACACCAGAGCGGAGACCGGATTGCCCGGCAGCCCGAAATACGGGCGTCCGCGGAGCAGGCCGAACGTCAGCGGCTTACCCGGCTTTTGGGCGACCCGCCAGAACAGGCGCTCGATGCCGATGTCGTCCATGGCCGCTTTGACAAAATCAAAATCCCCAACCGACACCCCGCCGGTCGACAATACGACGTCATGTCGTACGGCCTCTTCGAGCGCGGCGCGCGTCTCTTCCAGGCTATCGCGGGCAATGGCCAAGGGAACGGGCTGACCGCCGGCCTCGCGCACGGCCGCAGCCAGCGTGTAGGCATTGGAGTTCACAATCTGACCCGGTTGCAGCGGCATATCGACTTCAGCCAGTTCATCGCCCGTACTCAAGATGGCGACCCTGGGATGCTGATGAACGAGCACAAAGCTGCGTCCGACCGAGGCCAGCAGCCCGATATCCGCCGGACGGAGGACACGCCCCGGCTTGAGAATCGTCTGGCCGGGTTGGATGTCCTCACCGCTCGCGCGCACATTATTGCCTTTGGGTCCGGCCTTGCAAATGAGCACCTGGTCGGGTTGCTCCTGGGTGTCTTCGACCTTGATGACGGTATCGGCGCCCGGCGGCAGGACAGCGCCGGTCATGATTTTACTCGCCGTCTTGGGTGCGACTGTTTTGGTTGGCACGGCGCCGGCTTGAATGACTTCCAGGACGGACAGCGCAACGGGCTGGTCTGCCTGGGCGGACTGAATATCGTCATGCCGAACGGCATAGCCATCCATGGCTGAGTTGGTAAACGGCGGGACTTTGCGGACAGACTGAACCTCCTCAGCCAGGACGCGCCCGGTTGCTTCAAACAGACTGATCCGCTCACCGGCCAGCGGAGAGACGGTCTCCAAAATCTGGGTCAGGGCCTCATGTACGGAGATCATACGCATACCCGTTTGAGGGCCTTACAGCCCACCTGCCTTGACGCGCTCCTGTAAGCGTCGGTCTTTGTCCCGCGTCTTTTCAACCAGCTCGGCTTTGAAGGCCTGAAACCGTTCTAGCAGACCGGCATTGCTGGTTGCCAGGATTTGAATGGCCAGCAGGCCGGCGTTGCGGGCGCCATCAATAGCGACGGTCGCAACCGGCACGCCGGCCGGCATCTGAACGATAGACAGCAGGGAGTCCTGGCCGCTTAAGGCTGCGCTCTTTATC
>WTHD01000402.1 GCA_011523265.1 Candidatus Binatota bacterium | reverse complement strand
CAATCATGCAGCTCTGGCATCAGCACAATGATCACGCCTACGACAATTTTTTCGCGTGGGACCTCTGCCTCGCGGGAGAAACGATCCTGATCGGATCGGTCGATAAAGTCCGCGATCAAATCCAACAATTGGTCTCGGAGAGTGGGATCAATTATTTCGTCGGTTCGTTCGCCTGGGGCTCATTGAGTCCGGAGGAAAGCCAGAGATCGCTCGATCTTTTTACCTCGCACATCGTGCCGCACATACACTAGCCGACAGCTTCGACGCACGACGCGACGCATGACCGCGGACCGCCGGTTTTGCCGGCGAGATGAGGCTGGCATAGAGACGAACGAAAGGAGTACGCCTCATGGAGATCGTTCCTAGCGAGGCCACACTTGGGGCCAGTATCTACGAGGTGAATCTGCATCAGCTCGATGATCGAACCGGCAAGCGGATCATTGAAGCGTGGCACGAATACGGCGTGCTCGCCTTTCCCGAACAACATCTCGATGATGAGGCTCACATCGCCTTCAGTCGTCGCTTTGGCCATCTGGAACGTCTACTCACAACGGCAATCGAGGGCACCAAGCCTGAGATATTCCGAGTTGCGAATGTCCGTCCGGACGGCACCCGCGACTCCGCAGGAGGTCCCTATGATGCGCTCAATCGGGGCAACCGGCAGTGGCACTCCGACAGCTCATACAAACGCCTTACCGCAAAGGCTTCAGCTCTCCGGGCTCACACTTTGCCTTCGTCGGGAGGAGAAACCCAGTTCGCCGATATGCGGGCGGCGTACGACGCGCTTGACACCGCGCGTAAAGACTGGCTCGCAGACAAGCTGGTCGTGCACGACTTTGCGTACAGCCACGGTAAATCCGCCGATTTAATGACCGCCGCCGAACGCGCGGCCCTGCCGCCGGTCGCGCATCCGGTCGTCCGCATCCATGAAGAGACGGACAGAAAGTCACTCTTTGTTGGCCGGCATGCCAGCCACATTGTGGGAGAAGACGTTGAACGCAGCCGTTCACTGCTGCGGGAGCTGACGGCAGGCGCGTGTCAGCCGCCGCGTATTTTTACACACCGGTGGCAGGTCGGTGACCTGGTGATCTGGGATAACCGCTGCGTCCTGCATCGCGGTCGGCCATGGCCCCCTGATGAGCCAAGAATTCTCTTTCGGACGACCGTTGCTTGCGACGACCCGGACAATGAGTGGCGGCTGAGCCGATAACGTCAGGAGTTCGTCGCCCGGCTCGGAAAGCGCGCTCGCGTTTTCTCCGAGCATTTCTCGCCTAGGGAAACAGGCGGGCTTTGGGTCCGAGCTGTCGGGCCTGTTTGCCACACAGAAAGGCCAGGGCCTGAATCAGGTACCGACGGGTCTCGGGCGGTTCAATAATATCATCAACCCCAAATGCGGCCGCGGCTTCGTAGACCGATCCCTGGCGACTGTACTTGGCCTCCAGTTCAGCCTGCAACTGGTCCGGGTCGCGCACTTCTTGCAGCTCCCGGCTGTGGACCGTATAGACGGCCGAGGTCGGACCGGTGCCGGTCACGATCGCCAGCGGCCAGGCAATTTGGAGATCGGGCGAATACGGGCTCCCGCGTCCACCCATGGCCCACATCGCCGCACCATGCGCCTTGCGCAGAATAAGAGTGATCTTGGGGGTGCTTGCCCGCTCCACCGCATCAATCAGCGTCCCGCCCCAGTAGAGCATATTGCTGGTCTCGGCCTGTTGGCCAATGAGAAAGCCTGGTTGGTCCTGCAGAAAAACGAGCGGAATGTGAAACGAGTCACAGACGGCAATAAAACGGCGGACCTTGGCCGCCGACGACCAGTCCAGGGCCCCGGCCTGGTAGTCCGGCTGACTGGCCACAATCCCCACCACGCGCCCGTCAAGACGGGCGAGGCAGGTCATGACGCTTTGGCCGAAGTCTGGCTTGTAGACAAAGGTCTGGCCGTGGTCAACGAGGGCGGCGATCACCCGGGCGACGTCGTACGGCTTACGGAGACGAGTCGGGACGATATCGAGCAGTTCGGGGCACAGACGGTTGGGGTCATCGGTGGCGGGTTCGCGCGGCGGCAGCTCCCAGCAGTTTTGAGGCATAAAGGTCAGAAAGGTCCGAATAGCGGCAAGACACTCCTGCTCATTCGATGAGACCCGATCAACAAACCCGGTTGTCCGGGCGTGCATATCAGGGCCGGCGAGGCGGTCGATATCGACCTCTTCGCCAAGCCCGCCCCGGACCAGGGTCGGTCCGGACCAGCCGACAAAGCCCGAACCTTTGACCATCAGCGTAAAATCGGCGTACAGCCCATCAATGGGCGGCCGGCCAAAACAGGCACCCAGCATGGCGGCGACCTGAGGAATCTTCCCGACACAATCGGTAACCTCTCGAAAGGCCGGCACTTGGGTCATCTGGCGGGCCTGCATCGAGTCCTGGAAGCGGATGGCAGAGCCTTCATACAGGCCGATGAAAGGATAGCCCTGTTCCAGGGCCAGGCGGCGCAGGCGAAAGCGTTTGGCAATATTTTTCAGGCTGGCCGCTCCCCCCACCAAGGTGCCGTCGTCGGCCACCACACACACATGGCGGCCGTGTATCGTGCCCCAGCCCGTTACCACTCCGTCGGCTGGGAGGTGCTGAACGGGTTTCCCAGGCGTGTCTACGCTGCCTTCGGCCAGCAGTCCAATTTCACGGAAGCTGTCCTCATCCAGGAGTAAGGTCAACCGTTCACGGGCGGTCAGCTTCCCCCGCCTGTGCGCCCGAGCGATGGCCTCGGGACCGCCCTGGCTCCGCGCTTCAGTCTTTCGGTGCCGGAGTTGGGCGATATAATCGTCCCAACCTGGTGTTGGCATTCGTGTTTCCTATGTCTGAAAAAACAACGAATAGTGCTCTTGCGTCACCGGCTTAGCCTGCGGCCAGCGTACTGGGGGCGACAGCCAGGACCAGTCCCAGGCCGATCAGGCCAATGCCCGTGCCTTTTCCCAGTGCCACCCCGTAGGGAAGAATCTTCTCCATAAAAATAATCAGGGTCAAAACACCCATCCACACCAGGTTCATGGTGCCGACAACGAACAGCACGGCCATCAGACTCCAGCAACACCCCAGACAGTAGGCGCCGTGGTGCAAGCCCATCCGAAACGCCCCCCAATACCCGTCTCGCCAACTATTGAGCAGGAAGCCGAGTGGGGAGCGACATTTCGACAGGCAGATGTATTTGAGCGGGCTGAGCTGATACAGGCCGGCGATGATAAGGGTCAGCCCACCGATAACAGAGCCATACGTTCGCAGGCCGAGAAAAGTGTCGGGTAGGGACTGGATGGCGATGTCCCCGGCATAGGCCACCCCGCCAGTCAGGGTCCACAGCACGGCATACCCGGCGCTAAAGAGCCACGCCGGAGCAAAGGGGGTAGCCTGCTCTCGTTTTTGGCGTGTTACGGTGGCGAACAGCACGGCCGTTGGCGCGACGGACGGGAACATCATGGCCACCATCATGACACCCCAGAGGGCAATGTACAGAACTGCATTCGAGACCGAGAATGGCAGGCCCATAGTCATACTCATGGTCATCAGGCCGAGCCCCATTCCTCCGGCCTGATGCACGGTGGCAATCCAGGCCAGAACGGACAGCAGCACGAGGGCGGTGACGATGATGATCTTATCTCGTAAGGTCATGGCTGGCAGTCTCTTCCCTCACCTCAGCCCTTTTCCAACGGGGAAAGGACAACCCGGTCGATAGGGGTCGGGGGCTGAACGCACGGTCCAACCACGTGAAGACAGGCTAATTCTGCCAGCTAAACGGCGCAAAATGGCCGTTGGTATTATCGACGTCCCAGGCCAGGTTGTGATCGGTGTAGCGATACGTGTTGGATTTGGCCAGCGACAGCCTGGGTGAAACCGGGTGGTTGGCGTTGGTGACCCAGAGCGGCTCACTGCCGTCCCGACCGGTCAGTGCCTCAATGTCGATCTCCAGCACGTCCGGAATCGTCAGCCGCCGATTGTTGGCGTCTATCGTAAACGCAATGGGAGCGGTCTTGATCCCCAGAAAATTACTGATCAACCCCGAGACCAGCTGCATGGGCCCACCCGCCTGACCGGAGAAAATCGCGCTCAGCCCCTCTTGCTGGTCTGTGGAGGCCTTGTCGTCCACGTACAGGGCCGCAGTCCAGTTGCCGTCCCCCATCTTGCCCGGACCGGGAAAGGACACCACGAGCACGGTGTTCAGACCGCCGAGGCTCGTCTGGCCATAGCTCCCCTGATCAACATGAAACGCCAGGGCCGCGTCACACCGCCCACGAGGGGGCGGATTCTGGATCAAACAGGCACAGATCGTGTCACAATTACACGATTCAAAATAATCACCCTCAATTTTCCATTTTTCGGCCATATGTCCCTCCCTTGCAGCAGTCAGCTCTATGGGTATTGACCATCTCTTAAGCCTAGGCTTCGATTGTCCAACGTCATATGGGCGCGGTCAAGCACCTGCGGACTTTTCCGTACGCGTCACAAGGAGGAACTCTCATGGCAGGCAGTATTCGTGCCCAAGATCTCAAGGCGCTCCTAGACAGCCAGGCGCTGTATGCGGTCATTGATGTCCGGGACTGGGGAGAATTTTCCCTGGGCCAGATTCCTGGCACCAACTGCATCCCGCGCGGATCATTAGAAAAGTATATTTCGGTGTTAGTCCCTAAGACCGATATCCAGACGGTTGTGTACTGCGATACCGGCCAACGTTCGACTCGGGCGGCCCTCAGCCTGGAAACCCTGGGCTATACCCATGTGTCGGTCCTGGACGGCGGTCTCACCGCCTGGACAGCGGCCGGCTATGAGACCATGCATGGCTGGAGTTTACGGGGCAAAGTCTATGGCGAGCGTCTCCAGGTCGAAGAGGACATCCCCGAGATGACGGCCGAAGAACTCCATGCGCGCCTTCAGCAAGACGAACCGCTGTACATCTTTGATACCCGTACTGAGCCGGAATTCAAGGCGGCGCATTTGCCGGGTGCGTATTGCACTCCAGGCGGACAGTTAGCCCTGATCGCGCCCGAGGTGGTACCGGACAAAGGCCGGACGATTGTCACCAACTGTGCCGGCCGCACGCGCAGCTTGCTAGGAGCGCATATTTTACGGCGGATGGGTTTTACCGACGTCTACGCGCTGAAAGGTGGCACCGGGGCCTGGCGCATTGCCGGCTACACCGGGGAACTTGAGAAAGGCGACGGCGTCCCCGTGCCCCGACTTTCTGAGACCGGTATCTCAACGTGCAAACAGTTTGCCGAGCACGTTGCCACAGAAGACAATATTGCCAGCATCACCCCTCAGGACGTGCACGCGCGGCAGGAAAAGGGCGAGTTGCTCTACCTGCTCGATGTGCGTTTGCTCGACGAGTATCAGGCCGGCCATATTCCCGGCGCCCATTTTTGTCCCGCGACTCAGATCGCCCTCCTGGTCGAGAGTCTGGTCGGCGTGAAAAACGCACCGATTATCACCATGTGTGCCGGCCGCGCCCGGGCGATTATCGCCGCGTCTGTACTCAAGGGAGCTGGCTATCCGAACGTGAGTGTCCTGGACGGCGGCACGACCGCCTGGAAAGCCGCCGGATTTGAGCTTGAGACCGGCGATCCCCAAGAGATTGATTTTGGCCAGCCCGTATGGATGGCGCGGCTGTTGCAGGGATTACCGGCCGGGGTCAAGCCCCTGGCCCTGCCGATCCCTGGCCTGGCGGAAGCTCGTGCGCAGGCCGAACTCCTCACGCCGCAGGCCTTGCAGACTCAGCTCGATGCCGGCCAGCGGCCTGCGCTGCTCGACGTGCGAAGTCTGGGCGATTTCGCCACTGCGCATGTGCCGGGCGCACGCTGGCTCTCGCGGGGCAAGCTCGACCTCCAGATTGAACACGAAGTACCGGACAAAACGACCCTGGTGGTGCTGATGTGCCGCACGGGGAATCTCTCGCCCCTATCCGTCCCCACCTTAAAAGCCATGGGCTATACCCGTGTCGCAGTATTGCAGGGGGGATGTGACGCCTGGCGGGCTGCCGAGCTGCCGACTGAGCAAGGCTTGGGCGCTTTATCTCGCGATACCGAATTGGAGCGGCTGGCGATTGAAGAAGTCGGTTTATTCGGTAGCGGACCGTATGGATTCAGCCATGAACGGATGGCCAAATATCTGCGCGATGAGGAGGCATTAGGGCGGAAATATCGGCGTAAACGAGTCTAAACGTTGCTGGGAATCTGGAGGGATGGTTTTATAACGGCGGATGGTAGGAATACGTCAACAGCATTTCCTGGCCGGGCGGGAATATCTGGTGGGCAACTCCTTTACTCGCGCAGATCTTACGACTGCTGCGCTGCTCTCCATCGTAAACCCCGCCCCCGATGACGTATTCTTGTTTCCAGCGCCGTTGCGGGCAGTGTTTGCTGATCCCGTCGCCCAGGAGCCTGCATTTGCGCCGGTGTTTGCTTGGCGCGATCAGATCTACCGGAAACATCGTGGGGGACCGGTCAAACCTTAGGCTTCCGGCTACCCACCCGGCGGCGACATACCGCAACGCCTTTCGGTAGAAGTTCAGTCAGACGGCACCCGCTGTCCCGCTTGACTTCTCCGCGGAATGTCCGTGAAGTGTCTCAAGTGATAACGGCGAGCAGGGGCATACGAAAATCGGCGCAAGGAGGGCAATTATGAGTCGTAACGGAGACCTCAGTAACACAGCACTGCGGAAGCAGCTGAACCATCCGGTTATTGACGCCGACGGCCACTGGCTGGAGTTTGGGCCGTTGGTCGAGGAACGGCTGCGAAAGATCGGTGGGAACATGGCCGCGGAGGGGTTCTCATTACGCCCCGCGCTGGTCGACCGGCAGCTCTCGATGTCGGTGGCTGAGCGGCGTAAGCGACGGATTGGGCAGCAGGGGTTCTGGGGATTCCCGACCAGAAATACGCGTGACCGCGCTACGGCGTTTATGCCGCAGTTGCTGTATGAACGCATGGATGAACTCGGTTTCGATTTTTCGGTCATGTATCCGACTATAGGTCTGTCACTCCCCACGATTACCGATGACGAGACGCGACGGGTGACCTGCCGGGCCTTCAATACGTTTAGTGCCGATTATTTTCGCAACTTCTCGGATCGTCTGACGCCGGTGGCCGTGATTCCAATGCACACGCCGGAAGAAGCCATTACAGAACTCGAACATGTGAAACACCAACTTGGCCTAAAGGTCGTCATGCTGGGCAGCATGATGCGCCGTCAGATACCCGCTATTGCCGAAGAATATCCCACAGCCGCAGGCGTTGCCGCCTGGTACGATGTCCTCGGACTCGACAGCGAACATGATTATGACCCCGTGTGGGCGAAGTGTGTCGAGTTAGGCTTCTCGCCGACCTTCCATTCCGGTAGCAAAGGCTACGGCTTGCGCGTCTCACCCTCGAACTTTTGCTACAACCACATTGGCCATTTTGCGGCTGCCGGTGAAGCGGTATGTAAAGCGCTCTTTTTGGGCGGTGTGACTCGTCGGTTTCCGACCCTGAAATTTGGTTTTCTGGAAGGCGGCGTCGGCTGGGCGTGTCAGCTGTACGTTGATCTGATCGAGCACTGGGAGAAGCGTAATGTGGACGCCTTGGAGGAAGTCAGGCCAGAAAACCTCGATGTGGATTTGCTGCGGCAGTTGGCTGAATCGCACGGAAGTCAAGAAATCGTCGACGCGTTAACAGAGAGTGAATCGCCCCTGGACACGGTCACGCAGCCGTATGGTCCCGAGACGGGTGGTATCGAGAATCTGGATGATTACGCCGCGTGCCGGATCGACAAGAAGCAGGACTTTCACGAGCTGTTTGCCAAGAATTTTTATTTCGGCTGTGAGGCGGATGATAAAATGAACGCCGTGGCTTTTCAGCGAAAGAATCTTCCGCTCGGCTCGCAGTTGAACGCCTTATTCGGCTCGGACATTGGCCATTTCGACGTGACGGACATGGCCGGGGTCTTACCCGAAGTCTACGAGCTGGTTGAAGATGGCTTGATGGATGCGGACAATTTTCGTGACTTCGTGCTGACGAATCCGGTCCATTTCTGGGCCGCCGCCAACCCGGATTTCTTCAACGGCACGCTGGTCGAGAAAGAGGCCGCCGCCGTGCTCGCCGAGGGAACACACACTGTGAAAGTGAATGGGGCGGCGACCAGTCCGCTGTCCAAATAGGGGAGAGTGGACCCATGCGACTCGAAGATAAAGTAGCCCTGATTACCGGAGCAGCTTTGGGGATAGGCAGAGCAGCCTCGTCCCCGTAACCCTGGGCAGGGCTTCGTCATCTTCTTAGCTCGACTGTATGGTTGGCTTTTCAAAGTCTCTTTGACTTTCAGAAGCCAAAGACCATATACTCCCTGTACGAATTCTCTGACAATTCGCCGACGAAAAGGAGGATGTCCCATGGCACACACGACAGCGTTTGATCCGCACAGGAAAACCGATTGGCGCATTGATCCAGCAAACGTCGCGCTTCTCGTTATCGATATGGAGAACGACGTCCTGCTCCCTGGAGCGCACAGCGAGGTCCCGGCCGCTCGGGAGATCGTCCCAACCGTCAACCGGCTGGCTCACACGTGCCGGCAAGCGGGAGTGCCTGTCATTTGGATCCGGCATGTTGAACGGAAAGACGGCAGCGATGCCGGCCTGATGTGGGATTTTCTGCCGCCCATGATCGAAGGGACGACAGGGGTCGAGCTCTACGCCGAGCTTGACGTCCAGCCTGAAGATCATCAGGTCCAAAAGTGTCGCTGGAGCGCACTTATTCCTGGCTCGTCTAACCTTGAGGGCCTCCTGCGAGGTCTCAAAAGGGAAAGTCTGATTATCACCGGGGTTGCGACCAATATCTGTTGTGAGTCCACCGCACGGGACGCTGCGATGCTGGACTATAAGGTGTTTTTTGTCAGCGACGCCAACGCCACCTATTCGCAACAGGCCCATGAGGCAAGCCTCGAAATTCTGCGTCTGGCCTTCTGCCGGGTGCTCACGAGCGATGAAGTGATCGCTGAGCTCGAAGTGCCAGACCGCCTGCGGGCGACTGCCTAAATACGAGCGCTCGCCACAAGGGGAGGGGACTGATGCGTGTGCTGCTACTCGGAGGCGTGGGCACCCAAGGCTCTCGGATTGCCAGGCTGTTGGCCCAGGAAAACAGTATTACTGAACTTGTCGTCTCAGATTTGGACGGGGAGCGGGCCAAGCGGATTGCTCAAGAGGTTGGGGCGAGCGCAGGTCTCGGTCTGGACATTCGTGATCATACCGCCCTCTTGGCGGCCGCGCGCAACACGGATCTCATCGGCAACTTTGCCGGCCCATATTCCGATACGGGTCTGCCCGGTATGCGTGCTGCGGTAGAGGCGGGAGTCCACTATGTCGATATCAACGATGATCTTAACGTCAGTGATCTGGCGGCTCAGTATAGTGGAGAAGCTGAGCGGCGTGGCTGTACGCTCGTCCTGGGAATCGGAGGTTCCCCGGGACTGACGAACCTCTGGGCCCGAGCTGGGGCAGATAGGCTGGAGCGCGTAGAGCGGATTGGTCTCAATTGGATTGCCAGCATCAGCGTTTTTGCCCGTGCCCTGTGGATCCATCGGATGGGTATGGCGAGCGCCTCTGTTCCTGTCTGTCGCGCTGGCCAGATCCAAGAGATCCAGGCCTGGACAGAGGAGGAAAGCTTAGATTTTCCCCCGCCGATCGGTCGGCAGACCGTACGAGTAGTAGGACATGGGGAGCCCTTGATGCTCCACGCCTCTCGTACCCTGCTCAAGGAGCCGCAGGCAGTCGTGTGTAAGGGTGGGTATTGGGTGGAGGAGTTTAACTCGCTCCTGACCTTTCTGCGAGACGCGCGTTTATGCACCACAGAATCCTTGCAGGTTGGCGAGAGTCCTGTTGTCCCCTTTGATTTTATGGTGGAGTTTTTGACCTCGCGGTATTTTGTCGAGAGCCCACTATTTCAGCGGATTACGGCGCTCGATGCTGCCAAGGGGACTGGATTTGGGGTTGTTGTCTATGTCGAGGGAGAGAAGCACGGTGTCCGTACCCGCTGTACGTTTCGTGGGGCTTCAGCCGATCGAAACCTGATTATCACCGGACCAGCGGTCACTGCCATCATGCTCTTAGCCGATGGGACCATTACGCAGCGAGGGGTCCTTTTCCCTGAAGCCCTGCCTTCTGAACCGGTCTTGAACTCCTTGAGGAAGCGTATGACATGGGAGGAGGAAATGGAAAGCCTGGAGGATACTCAGATCTCTCCCACATAAGGACAACGGCCTATCTTTGTCCCTACAGCCCCTAACTGCTCCACATGCCGACGTCTTCGCTAGCCCTTCGTGCAGATGTAGTAGTTATTCATCATATCCTGTTCCACATTCTTGATGGTGACCTGAGTAAAGCCGGCTTCGCTCAACAGCTCCTGAGCCTTGTGTCTGCCCCACATCGCGCCGAGACCCTCACCCCGGAGGGCCAATGAGACCGACATTCAATGCATGCACGAGATGCTATACAGCATCGGCCCCAGGATGTGGTCGAGGTTCTCCTCCAAATTGCTCGAGCTGTTGATATCCACCATCAAAAACGTGCCGTCGGGCCGCAAGGCCTGGGCAATGCCCTTGAGCACGGCGCGGGGATGCGCCTGGTCGTGGATAGAATCAAAGGCGGTGATGAAGTCGTAGCGGCTGACATCGTCGAGCTCGGCCGCATCCTTGACGGCTAGTTGGGTATTGGTGAGCCCCCACTCCTGCGCTTCCGCCCGTCCCGCAGCGATGCCTTCTTCCGAGAAGTCATAGCCTGTAAAGCGGCTCTGCGGAAACGCTTGCGCCATGAGATTGACCGCATGGCCACTTCCACACCCGACGTCGAGGACGTCAATACCCGTGCGTAAACGCTCGACCAGCTGGGAGACGAGGGGCAGGGTCGTGTTCACGAGAGACACATCGTGAACGGCTCCACTCACCTCGGCCATCAGCTGATGGAAGTCGTTGAACGCCGAATACGGCACGCCGCCGCCATTGCGAAAACTGTCCACGATGCCCTGCTGGACTCTCGCCACCATTGGCACCATTTGCAGCAGCGCCGCGAGGTTCTTCGGGCCGGCCGCTCGAGTGATGGCGGCGGCATGCTCAGGCGGGAGGCGGTAGGTTTTCCCGGCAGGGTCATAGTCTACAATCCGGCCGGTCACCATGGCTCCGAGCCACTCGCGCACGTAGCGTTCGTTTAAGTCACTTGCCGCCGCAATCTGCTCGCTTGTCGAGGGGGCTAAGCCGGCCAGTGTGTCAAACAGGCCGACTTGGTGGCCGATGACTATCATCTGGGCCACACTCGCGTCATTTAAGATGCCGAGCATCTTGTGGGAAAAGGCGTCGGCCTTTGCCTGGTCAAACTGTGGGTCTGCCATCTCTTCCTCCTTGCTTTTCTCTCCGTGGTTCTTTCACACACGGTCCAGCGGGTGCAAGAGTGCAGGCGGACGACCGGCGATACGCTAGACCGGACGTGAGAGGATGTCGTTCAGCGATTGGCCGCCTACGTCCGTGGCTTCCAGCCGAGCCCGATATCGAATCGCGATACGCAAGAAGCGAAACCGCCAGCGGTCGGCTTCGCGACGGAGTCGATGTTGATACGTCCCGATCAACACCCGATCGTTCGCGACGATCTCGAAAAAGTACGCAAGCGTAGTGGCCTCGTCGCCCTGGAGCTCGATCTGCATGTTTGTGCTGAGATGACCGGTGACGAACAGGGGCTTAGCGCCGTGCGGAAGCACGGACCCGGTCTGCCGATAAAAGTCGTTGATGATCGTCTGTCGGCCGCAATACTGACCATCTAGTCCCTCGATCAGATGGTCCAGCCCGTCCATCTCGAGGACGGCATCCTCGGTGAACACATCGCCGAGCGCGCTCCAATCCGCGGAATCCAGTCGCATACAATAGTCCCGCCACGTATGCCGAATGGCTTCGAGGTCTTCCAGGCGTGTCAGACGCGCCACCACGTCGTCGATTGTGTCGCTCATATGATTTCTCTCCTCTTTCCGAGCGTCTTCCAGGAAAATGCCACTGATGGAGAAGCCAGGGCCCTAAGGGGGAACGGGTGCGTGTACGGCCACCTTAACGGCAGTCTATCCTGATAGAAAAACGCCCCGGTTTCTCAAAAGAAGCTGGTGCCATATCTTCTCGTTTCATCAATTTTGTCAAGCCTTGTTGTCACCGGTCGCCAATGATTGCGGGTGGAAACCGATGATTCTCATCTGAGTCTGTGGTACGTAAAGGCATCCTATGATGACGGCCGGCTGTAAACCCATGATCGGAAGGATGGCAATTCATGAATGATCACATCGAACCTTTTCGTATTGCGGCAACTGACGCGCAGCTCGACGATCTCAAGCAGCGGCTGCGCAACACCCGGTGGCCCGAGC
>WTHD01000048.1 GCA_011523265.1 Candidatus Binatota bacterium | reverse complement strand
AGGGCCCACTGTCGGCGCATAAAATCCGGGCTAAAGAACAGCGCGACCTCCTGAGAATTCCAGGCGGTTACCCGGTGACTGTCGTTCACAAAATATGTCATCAGATCATCGGCAACAGCCCAGAACAGGGTAATCAGCGACCCATAGCCCTGCTCTCCCAAGGCCGGATTAAAAATCTCAGCCAGTCTCACCTCGATGAGGATGAGCTTCCCGTCGGGACTATATTGCTCGGTACGCAGGGGAAAAAAAGAGTGTTCCTCCAGCCAGAACAGGAGTCGCGGAGCATAGTAATTGGGCAACCATTCGGGACGAGCCCGGGCCTCTACAACATAGCACCGTACCCCGCCCTCGGCCGTATAATATCGATAGCTGTCTCCCATCAGCTTGAGCTCAGTCGTCCGTCGCTCGTGAAACTGGCCGGTCTGTCCATTGCGGAGCATGATGGTGGGACGCGTATTGGGAAAACGCACGGTTTGGTGTAGGGTATCCAGACCCAGTATCCGCCAAGAAAACTCCCAGGCGTCGCGTCCATAACTGTCGTCCGGCGTGACCGCCATATTGGGGACCTTCCCCTGCCGGCGGCGGGGCGCGTCATGACGCACCCGGCGCGTGGTCGGTGAGTACCGAAACCGTTCTTCCTTCTTGATGAATTCTTTATCCGTGCGATAGCGAATCGAGAGGCGTTGCGAACCTTCTGCAACTGGGGGGGCAGTGCTCTGGCTGAGAGCGCGGTAGATTTCTTCGCCAGGTTTGAGGGCGAGTTCCGCCTCCACACCAGCCGCGCTTGCGTTATAGGCTAGAAAATTGATCGCGCTACCCGGGTTGAGGAGCACGCCCTGGGTGGAAATCGACGACCACGCCCTGGCAAACACGGCCGACCAACGCGGCCGTGCGGTGAACTCCATGACCCGATAGCCCATCTCCTCAGCCGTATAGGGCGGCGTAAAAGGATAAGGCTCAGCCGGCAGATACGGAACCTGGGGATGGCGGGGAGTGGCACCCGCAAGGTCCAGCTTCTGGCGTTCCTGTGGAGAGAGGTCGGCGACCGTTTTCCAGGTGCGGTGCCGGGAGTTGTTCGTCTCTTCAGCAGCGGCAGGGAGAGCAGCCTCAAGAGTCAGGATGAGGGCGGCAAGCAGCCACAAGAACAGGCGCGAACTCATGAGGCGCACTTAAACATACGGCAAGGGAATTGCCTAGCCTTTCTTAATATTGGCGGCGGATAGTGGCTCAATTTGACGCAACCTCGGAACCTCGGGTATACTCACCGTCGCTCACCGTGGCAGAAAGCAAAAACAGCAACAAAGCAGGCAAGCCTAATTGGGAGGTCCCGCTTGGCATCAGCCCCCTTAAATAAACACATCCGCTACGAGCCGGACGAGAAGTGCTCACTCCTATCGTCCTTCGTCGTCGGCATACAGGGCATAATGCTCATGCTCCCGCCCACAATTTCGGTAGTGGTCGTTACCGTTCTGGCGGCCGGCCAGGGCGAAGAGTATCTCATGGGGGCAATGTTCGCCGTGCTGATAATCGTCGGGATAGTCACCGCGCTGCAAGCCTCCAGGATAGGACGATTCGGCGCGGGGCACCTGGTCGTTACGGGGGTTACGACCAACTACATTCCGTTAGCGGTACTTGCCCTGGATGAGGGCGGACCGGCGATGTTGGCGAGCCTGATGGTCGTTTCCGCGCTCTTTTTCTTTGCAGTAGCGACATGGCTTCCGCAATTACGGCGCGTGATTACGCCAACCGTGTCAGGCACGGTCCTGATGCTGATAGCCGTGATTACGCTACCGTTCTGTTTGGATCGATTCAACGAAGTACCAGAGGGCGCACCGGCATTCGCCGGGCCGGGCGTGGCTGCGGTAACGCTGATTGTCTCTACGACGCTGGTGCTGCGCGCGCCGCGGCGCTGGCGTCCGTGGTCCATGTTGATCGGATTCGTTTCCGGCTGTGTTGCCGCCGGGCTGTTGGGAGTGTATGACCTGGAACAATTATACACCGCACCATGGATCGGCATTCCCCAAGTCGGTTTTCAAGGGCTAGACCTGACACCCAGTGCCGGGTTCTGGGCACTGCTCCCAATGTTCCTGATCGTCACCCTGGTGCAGGCGATCAAGGGCATTGGTGATAATGTAGTGATCCAGCGGGTGTCGTGGCGTAGACCAAGAGCGACCGATTTTCGACTGCTTCAGAGCTCGATTTACACTAATGGGTTAGGCATTCTGCTCTCGGGTCTTGCGGGAACGCCGCCCGCATCGTCCTATTCGTCATTCACGGCATCGGTCGTGAACATGACGGGGGTAGCCGCCCGCAATGTTGGGTACGCCATAGCAGTCATCCTGCTGGGGCTGGCATTGCTGCCAAAATTGACGGGGGCCCTGCTCACAATACCCAGCCCAGTGGTAGGCGCATTCCTCTTGACCGCGCTAGGTATATTTTTTGTCGAGGGATTACAGACTATCGTGCGGGACGGACTCGACCTCCAAAAGTCCCTTGTGGTCGGTCTGTCGTTCGCGATTGGTGCCGGGCTACAGCAACAGAACATTCTTGAGGGTCTGTTGGGACATCCGTGGGGCGTGCTGCTTGGTAATGGCATAACAGCTGGTGCTGTAACGGCAATGGCGCTCACCGTCTTCCTGAATATGACCGGCACGCGTCCCAAGCGGCTGGAGACTCAGCTGGACTTTTCCGACCTGCCACGAATTGACGCCTTCATGCAGGAAGTCGCAGCCGATATGGGCTGGAGCGATGCAGCGACCCAGCGTCTGCGTTCGGCGGGCGAAGAGACGCTGTCGAGCCTGTTACAGCCGGGCAACGAATACCCCGTGGACATTGGGGCGGACAAGACGCCGCGCCTGATCATAGTCGCGCGTCCCGAGGGCGGGGCGGTGGAGATGGAATTCGTCTCGGCGCTGGAGGGCGAGGAGAACCTGGAGGACCGTCTCACGTATCTGAACGACGAGGACGAAAGCGTGGATGAGAGGGAAATGTCGTTCCGCCTGCTGCGTCATTATACCGCATCGGTGCGCCACCAGAAGTATCATGGGATGGACATCGTAACGGTGCGGGTCGAAGCCTAAGGGCGGCTTGAATTGGCGAGCCACCTCAAGGGATGGGTCGAGTTACCCAGCGAGAATCGGCTCGATGAACTCCAGCATTGTCTTGACGCATTCCTGCGGCTGTTCCAAAAGAAGAAAGTGCGTCGCGTCAGGCAAGAAGTCGTAATCTACGGTGAAGACATCGCTCAGGTCGAGCGACGGCAGATATGAGAATGGCAGGGTCGGGTCAGCCCCGATGACTTTCGTCGGACAGAGAAGCGACTGAAAGTCCACGAGCACGGCAAAGGGAGTGGCGTAGTCTATGATCTGCGCCTCATACTCAGGAGGGCAGCACAGTTCATATCCCTCTCCATCCGCACGCTCACGCAGGGTTGTTCTGGAAAACAGATCGAATACCCCCGGCACCATACGTTTGAAGTGTGGTGCATAGGTAAGAAGCTCCGCCATTTGTTGCGGGGTTTGAAAGTGCTTCGTGCGGCGGCGGGTCGATTTGGCCAAGCGTATTGCGATATCTTCAAAGTCCTTATAGCTCCGGCCAGGCTTGCAGAGTGGTGGGTCGAACAGAACGCGCGCAGCAAAGTTACTGCCCTTGTTGGGTGACAGTAGCGTCGCCAGAGCCGAAATCGAATGGAACACGCCTATTTGGGTCTTCGTCCCATAGTGGCGGTCGATCGCCTCAAGAACCGTGTCGTGGTCCTGAACCAATGTTGGAACATTATGATTGCGGAGATTGCTGACGGTATTCCAGCCATGATTTCTGAGGTCGTAGAGTATCAGGTCGAAATCGTCGGTCAGAAGTGACCAGAAAGGGTAATACAGGTCGATTGCGAGACCGTTGCCGTGGTTCAGAACGAGTCGTGGGCCAGACGGATTTCCATGTTGCCGCAGCGTAATGACGGTGTCGTCGTCCACGCGCACATCGTAAGTGGAAAGCGGCTCGGGTAACTCCCATGCGGTTTGTGCAGTCATTGACAAATCCCTCATCTTTCTGGCGAGTTACCGTTTAGCCTACGTCATTCCTGATCGTCGAATTGGGACGGGAGGAACTCGTGTGCGATGGCTGCGGAGAACTCCTCGTTGCCAATGTATTCAACGCGCCAGCACACTTCCGGCAGTTGTGGGAAACGAAATAGGCTCATCCTCCCCTGACGCAAGGCTGATGGCACTTCAAACCGGG
Source organism: Candidatus Binatota bacterium (assembly GCA_011523265.1). Lineage (GTDB taxonomy): Bacteria > Desulfobacterota > Binatia > Bin18 > Bin18 > Bin18. The sequence goes on along the minus strand of WTHD01000048.1, from coordinate 8,192 downwards.
ATACGTCAAAGGAAAGGCCCATTCCAAGAGCCTTGATCAGCGCTTCCTTGATGGTCCAGAGTCTGAAGAAGAGTTGAACTTTATCGCATCCACGCGCGAATGCAATGATGGACCGTTCATGAGGACCAAACACGACTTCACTCAACTCGTCAAAATCCCTGCGGGCGACGCGCTCCTCCACATCTACGCCCAGCCGTCCCTGGGGAGCAAATGCTATCAAGCCATGCTGGCCGCTGTGACTGAGGTTGAAGCTGATGGTAGCCGGCACATTGTCCACTAATGCAAACGGCTTTCCATAGGAGGATGAACCAAAGGTAAGGCGTTCATTGCTACAACCGAGTTGGCGGCAGAGGACGGCCCGAAGCGCCGCACGACACAGGGCAAACCTGCGACGAGAGCCCGGGAGCGGATATTGACGCCAGCGCGCCCGTTCTTCCTCGTTCAGCCACAACAAGGATGACGCCCCACGGCTGGCGTGAGGCGTCAGATCTACGTGTATAACCGTAGCGGAACCGACTTCGCGAAAGAACCTCCACCAGCATCTTGCGGCGGAAGCAGCCATGAGATGCCAGTTCCCTTTGCAAAGAGTGCGTGTTAAGAGGCGTTAGCTTCCAGGTACGTTATCAAGTCCCTGAAGCTCTTTATCTCCGCGCCCTTTTCATCGGTGAATGGCGGGACGTTGAACTCGCGCGCGACTACCTTGCCGAATGCAATGATATCCAGAGAGGAAAGACCCAGGTCAAAAAGATTCTTGCTCGGATCCAGATTTAGTGGCTTCCCATCCACTTCCAAGTTTTCGTCCGCGAGTTGTCTCAGGCGCTCTTCAATTGAAGCCATAATAGTCCTCCATTCGAGAGTTTAGAATAATACAGTCGGTATCAATAATAGGTGCTCACGTCAATCAAAATTTCTAAAGTTTGCTGCATGACACAGCGTCTCAATTACACCCAGTGACGCCTGCGCTGGAACGGATAGTTCGGCAGCGAGATGCGGCGGCGCGACTCTCCCGCAAACATGCCGTCAAAGGAAGGCGTCAGCCCCGCCTCGTATGCTCCCGCAACCGCCTCCACAAACCCAGTTCCACCCTCCGAATCCGTGTCGGATGGTTGCATCAGGCTCGTAAGCACCAGCGGCACGCGGGCAGCTTCCTCTCCGTCCGATGAGTTCGGCCATTCAAGACTCACCCGCGCCCCCAATACCGCGTTGGGACCAATCTCTACCACTGTATCCACTCCCAGCTCGGCAAGCGTACGGACACCTGCGCTGAAGGCCGCAGTCTCGCGCGCCTGCGTGCGCCAGTACGCCCCGTCGAGTGGACTGTCCGCATCCACAACTCGTCCTGTCATACCACTCACCAGAGTCAGGGACGGCGACGAGAGCGTAACGTCTGCGAATGCCGCTTCCAGACCGTTCAGGGACTGGTTCGGGTCCACTCCCGGCAGCGCCGCCATCAGCGTGCCGCGCGTCAAGGCGAAGCGCAATCCGTCCTCTAAGGTGAAGACTCCCGCCGCCTGTGCCGCGGCAATCTCGCCCGTACCGGCTCCCAGCGCGATATCCGGGCGGATCCCAACGCTCGCCCACAGCGCCGTCAGCGCACACTCCAGCGCATAGAGAGCCGGCTGCGCCCAAGCCGCGTCATGCAAATCACCCATGGCTTCGGTGCGTCCAAACATCACATCCAGTAGCGACTCTCCCCGCTCTGCACGCGTCACGGCGTCGCAGCGATCCAGAACGGAGCGCACTACCGGCTCGCAGTCGTACAACGCTTCGCCCATGCCAGCCCACTGGCTGCCATCATCTGTGTACACGAAGGCAACTCTCGTCACGGACCGTGGCTCCGGCTTATCGGCCACACCGTCGGCTTCCGTCAGTTTCGTCAGCCCCTTACGCAGAGACTGCGCGTCCCGGAACACCACAGCGGCGCGATGGTCGAAATGGCTACGTCCAACACCCGCCGTCCACGCCATGTCAGCAAGGGCAGGCGCTTCAGGCGACGACTCAGCAACGCGCTCGTCGAGCCACGACAGGTACTGCTTCGCCAAGTCCCGCAGTGCGCCATCCGTTTTGCCCGACAGTGGCAGAAAGCGCACTGTGCGCTCCGTTAGTCCGTCCATAGCCATCGGCAGGCTCGCAACCGGCTCCGGCAGGGAAGCGGGCACCTGCCGCGCGACACTCGCAAACGATTGTATTCCAACGCTTGTGCCGTAATCGTCTGCCGCGCCTCGGTAGCCTTCCACCACAATATGCGCGTTTGTGCCGGAAATACCAAACGCGCTCACTGCCGCGCGCGGCGGTCTGTCGGGATGGGGCGGCCAGTCGGTCCTTTCGGAAGTCACCCGCACGGGCAGTCGGTCCCACTCGATTTGTGGATTCGGATTCTCGAAGTGCAGATGTTCCGGAATAACACCCTGCTTCATGGCAAGCACGGTCTTTATCAGGCCGGCAACGCCTGCCGCCGCCTCCAGATGTCCGATGTGCGACTTTACCGTGCCCATCAGCAGCGGGCGGTCGGCTTCGCGCCCTCTGCCGTACACCGAACCTACGGCGTAGACTTCAATCGCATCCCCCAATTGGGAGCCTGTAGCGTGCGCTTCGAGATAGTCGACGTCCGCCCCTGTGAAGCCCGTCCGAGCAAGCGCAGCCGCCATGACACGCTCCTTCGCCGGACCGTTCGGGATAATCAGTCCCGCGCTCGCCCCGTTCTGGTTGACGGCGGAACCCTTGATAATACCCCAGATACGGTCGCCATCAGCCTCCGCCTCGCTCAACCGCTTCAAAACGACTATTCCACAGCCCTCGCCGCGCACATAGCCGTCCGCAGACGCATCGAAGGGATTGCACTGTCCCCTCGGAGACAACATCCCGACCTCCATCATGAACCTGGAAACCGCGGGGGAAAGCACCGCCTGCACGCCTCCGGCGAGAGCCAAGTCTACCTCGTCCCGCTGTAGCCCTGCGACGGCTTGATGGACCGCGGCCAGCGACGATGCGCACGCCATGTCTATGGCCATTGCCGGGCCTTCCAGACCCAGAGCGAATGCGACCCGTCCTGCGGTGACGCTTGCGGTTGTGCCGAGGTAACTGTCTGCCTTGCCACTTCCTTCGATCAAGTCTCGGTATTCGCTACCGCCGACTCCGGCGTACACTCCGGTGCGGCTGCCCCGCAGCCCTTCGGGGTCGATGCCCGCGTCTTCAAGAGCCTGCCAACTCGTTTCCAGCATCATCCGCTGTCGCGGGTCCATCAAGCGCGCTTCTATCGGCGCAATGCGGAAGAAGCGCGAGTCGAACCACTCGATGCCTTCAACGAACGCGCCGCGTAGATGGGCCGCATCCTCGCCGTCCGGGTCTCCAGCCGTACTGCTCCACGAACCCTCGTCCGGGCGCCCGTTGGTAATCGCATCGGTGCCTGATTCCAACAGCTGCCAGTATTCGGAAAGGTCTTTTGCTTGAGGGAAACGGCAAGACATGCCGACTATTGCTATATCGTCATCCTCGGTGGCGACCGGCGCGCGTGGTTCAGGAACGATTGTCTCTGGTGCTGACGTAGCCCCGCCGCTCGCGCCAAGTTGATCGAGTTCGTCCGCCAGATGGCGGGCGAGCGCCGTGATGTCCGGGTAGTCGAAAACAGCCGTGTTGGAGACGACATACTCGCCGGCGAATGCACGATTAAGCCGGTTTCTCAGTTCCACCGCCATGAGCGAGTCCATGCCCAGATCGAAGAAGCCAACCGAGGGCGAGGGCAAGGGCGTACTGGGCAGCCTCATCACCGCTTGCAGTTCCTTTTGCAGGAACGACACCAAGATGCCCTCTGAATCGGTTCGCTGCGAGACTCGCAGTTGCGACAACAGGTCTTCTGAGGAATCCTCCGCTGCGTCGCTCGCGCCTGTCGATGCGGCTAACAATTCCTCCAGGAAGGGTGAAGACTCATCGTCATTCTCGGCGAATGCCGGCCAGTCCACTGCGGCGACCATGCCGACAGGCACATCCTGCCGCACCAGCGTCTCGAGCGCTCTCAATCCCTGCTGCGGCGTTATCCAGCCCGTCCCCGCCGCCTCCAGTTGCCTTTCGATGCGCTCGCGCTGTTCCTCCGCTTCACCGAGTTCCGACCACGCGCCCCACGCTACCGACTGACCGGGGAGACCAAGCGCGCGGCGGTGCCCGGCAAGCTGGTCGAGGAATGCGTTAGCCGCCGCGTGGTTCGCCTGACCTGCGTTTCCCATAACACCCGCCACGCTGGAGAACAGGACGAACATGTCCAAATCCCTGTGCGTGGTCGCGCGGTGCAGATGCCATGCACCAAGCATCTTCGGCCAAAGGACCTGCTGGAAACTGTCCCAACTCTGATTCGTCAGGACGGCATCCGACAGCACGCCCACGCTGTGTATAACGCCAGCGAGAGGCGGCAGAGTCGCATCGATGCGCTCCAGCATGGCGTCCAGCGCCGCAGCGTCCGTCACATCCGCAATCTCAACCTGTACCGTCACACTACGTTCGCGTAACGCGTCGATAGCTTCTACAGCCTCGGGGTCGGGGTCGCGTCGTCCGTTCAATACGATTGCGCCCGCGCCCCGCTCTGCCAGCCAGCCAGCCAGAGCGCAGCCGATACCGCCAAGCCCGCCCGTTACGAGATAGGTCCTGTCCCCTCGCAGCTGCCCCGTCTCCAGCGCCGAGTTCGTCAGCACGATCTTGCCGATATGCCGCGCCGCGCGCATAAATTGCATCGCCGGTCCCGCTTCGCCCATCGGCCACCTGCTGTGGATAATCGGTGTCAGTTCTCCCGCCGCCACTCGTTTCATCAGGCTCTTCAGGGCCGCTCCCGGCAGTTCCGGGCGATGTTCTTTCAGAGTATCCAACTCCAGGATGTGGTAATCCACGTCCGGGCGCGCGGCGGTCATTTCTTCCTCGCTGTAGATGTTCACTCTGGCCAACTCGATGAACCTGCCGCCATGCGCGAGGCAGGATAGGCTCGCCTCGATAAAGCCCTCTCCAGTCAGGCTGTTCAACACCACATGAACGCCTTCGCCGCCAGTGGCTTCGAGAATTTCCTGGCCAAACTTCGTCTGCCTGCTATCGAAGACATGCTTCACACCAAGCGAGTGCAGATACGCCTGTTTCGGTGCGCTGGCCGTGGCGAACACTTCCGCGCCCGCGGCGTGCGCAAGCTGGACAGCTGCCAGTCCTACACCGCCCGCACCCGCGTGAATAAGCACTCGCTCGCCCGCCTTCAGCTTTGCCAGATCGTATGACAACGCGGCAGAAACGAACACGGTTGGCATAGTGGCAAGCTGTGGAGTCGGGACATCCGGCGGCGCGAGCGCAACCATCTCCTCCCGCATGACCGCCTCTGAACCGAAAGTGCCGAATGCCAGCGCAACTACGCGGTCGCCCACGGACACACTCGTGACATCGGAACCGACTTCAAGGACATGTCCGCACATCTCGCCGCCCAAGATACCCTCATCGATAAGACCAAGAGAACGGAACACATCCCAGAAGTTCAATCCAGAAGCCTCCACAGCCACGCGCACTTCTCTCGGTTCGAGTGAACGCTCCGGCGAGTCCAGCACGTGCAGTCCTTCGAGCGTGCCGCCCGCGTCCGGCTCCAGGAACCAGCGCGACTCTTCCGGTAGGGTCAGCCGCTCCGTATCAGCGCCGGTACGAACGAGACGCGTCGCCTGACGGAGTCCCAAGCGGTAGGCGATGTGAGTCTCGGAGTCGGGGTACATCAGCTCATTGACAAGGTCGGACAGCGGCACAGCGTTCGCGGGGTCAAGGTCGATCATCCGCGGTTGCAGATGGGGCGCTTCCCGGGCCACTACCTTACCGAAGCCCCAGAGCATCGCCCCGGTCAGTTGACCGAGATGCTCCCGCTCCAGCACCTGACCGCCGCGCGTGATGAACCACACGCCCTTCGCAGGTGTCGCATCCGCGTCCATAACGCCCTGCACGAGCGCCAATGCGCTCCCGCCCGCTTGCCTCGCGTCCTCGCCCAACTCTTCGGTGGTAGCATCCTGGCCGTGACCGTCCAGCGCCGCAAAATGCACGACACCGCTGAGGGGCACCTCCGCGGACAGACCTTCGAGTAACGAGCGCCACGATTCGCGGCTCTGCATCGCCACGGCCGCCTTAATCACTGCGCAATCTTTTTCCGATGATTCCCCGTCTGACTGCGCATGGTCGCCCACCAGCACGGCGGTCTGGTTGTGCGCCGCCAGTTCCGCTGCCAGCGCATCTGCTACACCGCATTGATCGCCGGCGAGAACCCATACTCCTGTCGCCTCCTTCACCTCCGCAGGTCCTTGCGCCAGTATCACACCTCTGTCCGGTGTGCTGGTCGCGTCAGACTCCCCCCCGCCCAATATCTCCACTTCACCGAAACCCGCATCGCCGAGCGCCTGCCGCCAGATTGCGGGGCTGGCCAGTGCGTGGTGCGGACGGTAGTCGTCGGCAAAGCGCCACCAGCCGTCCAACTGCCCGAAAGTCAGGTCCTGCCAGCCCTGACCGCGCAGGTTCCCAAGCGCTACCAACTGGCCCGATGGCGCGAGTAGCGCGCAGCAGTGGGCCAGCGTCTCGTTCAGGTAGCGTGTGGCGTGCAGCACATTGGAGGCAATGACCAAGTCATAGCCATGGAGATCAAAGCCTTGCTCGATAGGTTCCTTCTCGATATCCAGCACTCGGTATTCGATTGACCCGTCGCTCCCTCCGAAACGCGCCTCAGCTTCCGCGAAGAAGCCGGCCGATATGTCAGTATATGTGTAATCAAAGCGACCGACCGGCAGCTCGGGCAGCACCGCCGCCGTCGCCGCTCCCGTACCGGCCCCGACCTCCAGCACGCGCAGCCTTCGGCCTTCCGGCACATCGTCCAGGAGCGCCGCAATCGCGTTCCCCAGCATGCGGTTCGCCGCACGCGCAACCGGCGATTTTAAGTACAGGTCGCCGGCGGTCGGCTCTCCACTACTGAACAGGAGTGTCAACGGGTCCGCTTGCCCGATGAGGACATCGGCAAGAGCGGCACCGCACCGCCTGAATAGTCCAACTTCGGTCGCACCATGCCAGTAGCGCGCATTCATTTCGTCTGCAAACTCATCGGGATTGCGCGGCATATGATCTGGCAGCGGGTCGTCTTGCCCAACCTTCACGACAAACCCATCGCCCGCTTCCTCCATCACCCTCGCTCTGACGAGCAGCTCGAACATACGGCGAAACACACGCTGGTGTTCCGGCAGGACATTCAGCCTGTGCCGTATGGCTTCCGGCTCGACGCATTCGCCGCCCTTGCGTGCCCACCCCAGTTGCTCCAGTGCCGAGAGTGCGTAGAACCACGACAGTCGCTCAAGATCATTCAGCAGGTCGACGCGCTCGTCGGCCTCTACACCTTCATCTGCCAGATACTCGGTGAACGGCATCGAGCGGGCGGCAATGCTTGTCGGACTCGTAAGGAAGTCGGCTGAGGGCATTCCGTCTGCAAGGGTGCGGTCGCGCCAGACAATTTCGTATAAGAGGTCGTGCAGCCCTTCCGCCGCCGAGAGCAACGCCGCGCGAGTGGCGCGCTTCACGATGTATCCGCTCAATCCGCCAAGCTCGACGCCGTCCGGCGTGTAGAACAGGAGGTCACCGCTCAGCACCTCCGGCGTCTCGTTCCGCCCAGCGTCCTCAGACGCGTCGCGGGCGCTCTCCCGCAAGCGGGCGTGACAGATGAGACGTTCCGGCAACTGCTGCCTCAGCCACAGGCGTTCCCATCCGAAAGGCAGGTAGGTTATCTCGTCCTCGCCTCTGGCGGAATGGCGCGCCGCCGACAGAACCTGGAAGCACCCATCGAGCAGAACCGGATGCAGGTGGAGACCGCTGCTGTCAACGGCTGCTGGCAGGACGACCTCGCCAATCGCCTCACCGTTGGCTGCCCACAGGCCCTGAAGCGTGCGGAACGTTGGTCCGAGGTGAATGTTGGCTTCCGCCCGCGCGCGATAGAACGCCGCCACATCCTGCGACTCCAGACCCGACTTCAAGCCGTCCACGTCGATGCGATTGACAGTCCCGCGCGCCCTGCCCCCAAGCGGAACCTTGCCCTCGGCGTGAAGCGCCCAGCCCTCTTCGGATTCGCCCTTGCTGAATATCTCGATATGCCGTGTATTCCCGTTCTCGGACGCACTCAACACGGCCTGAATTCTTCGTCCAGCTTGCTCGGTATCGTC
>WTHD01000214.1 GCA_011523265.1 Candidatus Binatota bacterium | reverse complement strand
CATAGCTCACCCCGTCATCGCGCAGGGTGGTGCAGAAGCTCCAGACTTTGGAGACGATGGGAGCGGTGTTCATGTGGTCGTCTTCCTCTTCTTCTTCGTTTTCTTGGAGTGGATGTTGCCTCCCCCCACCCTTTTTTATTTGTCAATGATTTCAACATGTTAGCCTTCTATACCGTCCTATAGCCCCTCGTACTGCTCCCGGTAGCCAAGTTCCTGCATGCCACAGCATAAGTTCCCATGGACCGACGGGCAATACCTTCGGTGCCGTGTAGAACTGGAGCGGGAAAGGCACCCATCTGGCTTCTTTCTTGATCCCCTGCTTGCCCCGGAGGCGTGACTCAGGGAGACTCTTTTGACGATGCGTTTCATCGATCAGTTCCAGGTTATTCTTCTGGATATGGCCCGAACCTTTATGTTTGGCGTTGACCGTTTTGCTGAAGAGGAAGACTTTGCCGCCACGTACCGAGGGCTTGGTGGAACGTCGCTGAGCGATGACACGGTCCAATGCTGTCTGCGCAGGACCGTTGCACAGATGCAGGCTGACTATGACCGCTGGGATATGTTTCGGCCCTTCCCTTCGGTCCGTCAGTATCTTCAGACGTGCCCTCAGGCGCAGGATTTCCCGCTGGGCGCGGTGGCGCTCCTGGAGCAGACTGTCGCCCTGCACGAGGTCGGGACGATACCAGCCTCCCACGCGGCAACCCTCTGGCGGTTACGGCAGACGCATCGGCTCGGCGTTCTTTCGGATATCTTTGCCCCCAGCGCTGTTTTTCTCCGCGAATTTCGCAGAGCTGGGGTCTTGGACCTGTTCGATATGGTGCTCTTTTCATCCGAGCATGGCTACATCAAGCCTTCGCCGTTTCCTTTTCGGCAAGCCTGTGAGGGATTTCAGGTCGCCGCCTCTCAGATCGTTTATGTGGGTGACAGTTTCGAGCGTGATATTGTCGGAGCGCACGGGGCAGGGTTGGCGACGGTCTGGATAACGTCTGACCAGCAGCCGGGGCAGGCTGGTATCCGGCCCGATGGTGTCATTGCGGCTCTGCCGGAATTGGGTCGTGTTTCAGTTTGAACTTCTCTCCGTGACGTGTGAGGTGAATTGTGAGCCGGGGAAGGGGGTAGGGCAGCAGCTCCAGACTTTGGAGACGATGGGGGCGGTATTCATGCGGACGAATCCTTCCCTATGGTTTGTCGGGCCAGGGCTTCGCCGGCTGCGGTTCGCCGATAACGCTGGTTCCGGCTGGTCGGCTTGCCGGGGAGCGTCATTTCAATCAGGCCGGCTTCGAGGGCGGGCTTCAGATAGATCGTGGTGAAGTGGCGCCGGTGTCTGAGTTGCAACGCCGCTTGTATTTCGGCGCGACTCATTTCTCTGGCGAGGACGGCCACCAGTTGCTCGATTTGCTGAGTAACTGGTGGGGTGACTTGGTCGGTATCTTGTAGGGTGTCTTGTAGGGATGCCGACATCGCGGTTGCGCGGTGGTTGGGCGTACTCGTCGGCTATCTTGAGGAAGATCAGATAGGTGAGCTGCCGGGAGAGGGGTTTCTTGTTGAATTTTAGGAGGCATAGCGCCTCTTCATAACTTTGGACGCCTTAGCAGCACATTCCTCATTCAAATACGGGTCTTCGGAAATGCCGGCATACCCAGTAAGTTGCGTCCATGCCATCTCTGCCTGCTTGAGTTTGTTCCGACGCAAACTGCTTTCGCCACAGGCTCGGAGGGAAATGGAAGCGGCGATCATGTCCAATCCTGATGCGGCGCCGGTTATCCGGGGGACGGGCGGCATCCGCAAGCTGCGCTGGGCCGGATCCGGTCGTGGCAAGCGGGGGGGCATTCGCGCCATCTACTTCTACCCTGGCCCCGAAGCCATCTACATGCTGACGGCCTATGCGAAGGCGGATCGCGACGATCTGACAGCGGCGGACGTCAAGGCGTTGTCCAAGCTGGTGACGGCGATCAGAAAAGAGAGGCGAGAAAAATGAAAGAGCGTACCAACATCGGCCAAGAGATTGAAACAGCCCTGGGCGAGGTGCTTGCCCATGTGCGCGGTGAGACAGCGCTTTCCTGTCGGATCGTGGACGACCCCAGCGCTGGGCGGATCGTCGCTCTTCGCAAACGTCTGAAGTTGAGCCGGCAGAAATTCGCCGACCGTTTTGGCCTTGATGTGCGCGCCGTGCAGGACTGGGAACAGGGCCGCCGGGTTCCAGACCGGGCCGCCCGCGTCCTGCTGACCGTGATAGACCACGACCCGGATTCGGTCGTGCGAGCGCTCGGCACGGAGGGAAGAGAGACGGGGAACGCCCAAGCTGCGACTCCGTGAGCACTGAGACCGGTGACGTTAAGGAAAAAGGAGGAAGACAGAGGGAAGAAATTTGGTCAAAATCAACGCGCGGTCTGTCGCCCGCATGAGCTTTTTTCCTTCTACTTTTTTCCTTCACGCTGCCAACGCCTCATTCAATTCGTCAATGACGCTATCCATTTGGTCGCCGAAGAGCGTGTACATCTGCCCCAAGCCGCCCTTGCCATCGAACGGAGCCATGTCCAGGTCGTCGCGGTCCAGATGAAACGAGGTGA
>WTHD01000367.1 GCA_011523265.1 Candidatus Binatota bacterium | reverse complement strand
GTTATTACCGGTCAAGACGGTTGGCGTCATGGGTGATGCGCGGACGTATGAGTATGTTGTGGCCATCCGGGCCGTTGAGAGTGTGGATGGCATGACGGCGGACTGGGCGCGTCTGCCCGGTGAGCTGCTGGGTACGATATCCAATCGTATTATCAACGAAGTCCGAGGCATCAACCGGGTCGTCTACGATATTTCTTCTAAACCACCGGCAACCATTGAATGGGAATAAAGAGTGAACGTGTCCTCCAATAGATATGAGATGCTGGACACGTTTACTCTTCGAGGGGAGGATGCAGTGAAGGAGTTTGTACATCTCCATTTGCACACGCAGTACAGCTTGCTGGACGGGGCCAATAAGGTCTCGCACCTGATGCCGCGGGTGGCTAAACACGGCATGTCGGCGGTGGCCATGACCGATCATGGCAATATGTTTGGCGCGATCGATTTCTACCGGACCGCGGCCAGCCACGGTATTAAACCCATCATCGGCTGCGAAATGTATGTCGCGCCCCAGAGCCGCTTTGACAAACAGCCGGTCGGCGCGAACGACCTGGAACACGGTGGCAATTTCCATCTCATTCTGCTGGCCATGAACCTGGAGGGCTACCGCAACCTGTGCCGCCTCGTCACCGCCGGCTTTACCGAAGGCTTCTACCGCAAACCGCGCATCGACCGCGAACTGCTGCGCGAACTCAATGGCGGCCTGATTGCCCTGTCCGGCTGCCTCAGCGGCGAGTTGGCCCGCGCCATGTTGCGGGACGATGGCAGGCGCGCCCGGGCCGCAGCCGAAGAATACGCCGCGATTTTTGATGAGCGCTTTTATGTCGAGATTCAGGCCAATCATCTACCGGAACAGGAAAAGGTCAACCCGGCTCTGATCGAACTGGCCCGACAGCTCTCGCTCCCCCTGATTGCTACCAATGACTGTCATTATCTCAAGGCCGAGGATGCCGAAGCCCACGAAGTCCTGCTGTGCGTCCAGAGTGCCAAGGTCATGTCCGACGAGAATCGCTGGCGGTTCGGGACCGACCAACTCTACGTCAAAACCCCGGAGGAAATGGCCGCCGAGTTTTCCCACTGTCCCGATGCGATTGCCAATACCGTCGAAGTCGCAGACCGGTGTAACCTCGACCTGTCCTTTGGCAACTTCTATTTCCCGAACTACGCCGTGCAGTCCGGTGGAACGCTGGAAGACTGTTTGGAGCAGACGGCCCGTGAAGGCTTGGAAGAACGCCTCAAGCCCCTCCGTACCGAGGAAGATTGGGACAGCGCCAAAGAACAGGCATATCGAGACCGCCTGGACTATGAACTCAAAGTCATTGGGGAAATGGGCTTTCCGGGCTACTTCCTGATTGTGGCCGACTTCATTGGCTATGCCCGGTCGCAGGGGATTCCGGTTGGTCCGGGCCGCGGGTCGGCAGCAGGGAGTCTCGTCGCCTATGCGCTCAAGATTACGGACATTGACCCCATCCGCTATCAGTTGCTGTTTGAACGGTTTCTGAATCCGGGCCGGAAGAGTATGCCCGATATCGATGTGGACTTCTGCTACGAGCGGCGGGACGAGGTTATCCGCTATATCAAGGACAAATATGGTGAGGACAAGGTCGCCCAGATCATTACGTTCGGAACCCTCAAAGGCAAACAAGCGATTAAAGACGTCGGCCGTGCTTTGGAGTTCTCGTACGGTGAAACCGACCGTATTGCGAAGCTCTATCCCGCACCAAAACAGGGTAAGGATCACCCGCTGGAAACCGCGCTCGACATGGAGCCGCGGCTGCGCGAGGTGCGCGAAAATGGAGAGCGTGAGCAGAAGCTCTTTGCACACTCCCTGAAACTTGAAGGCTTATTGCGCCATGCCTCGAAACACGCGGCTGGGATTGTGATTGCGCCTAACCCCCTCGTTGAGCATCTACCGCTCTATGTTGACAAAGAAAAGAATGTTCTGACCCAATACGCTGGCCCGGATGTCGATACCATTGGGCTGATCAAGTTCGATTTTCTCGGCTTAAAGACGTTGACGCTGATCCGCGACGTGGTGAGGCGGATTGAGGAGAGTCGCGGCACTGCTATTGATCTGAGCACGATTCCGCTTGACGACAAGCAAACCTATCGATCGCTGACCCGGGGGGATACGGTCGGTGTTTTCCAGATGGAGGGGAGTGGTATTCGCAAGCTGATCACGCAGCTCAAGCCGAGTTGTTTTGAAGATATCTTTGCGGTGATTGCCCTGTTTCGACCCGGGCCGCTCGACAGCGGTGCGGCCGAACAATTTATTAAGCGCAAACATGGCAAAGAGGCGGTATCCTATCCTCACCCTCTGCTTGAACCCGTTCTCAAAGAAACCTATGGGGTTACGATTTACCAAGAGCAGGTGATGCAGATTGCGCAAACCCTGGCCGGGTACTCCTTGAGTGATGCGGATAATCTGCGCCGTGCCATGGGGAAAAAGAAAAAGGAAGTCATGCAGGAGGAGCGGACCAAATTCCTGAAAGGCGCGTCGGAAAATAAGATTAAGGATAAACTTGCCGGAGAAATTTTTGACGCCATGGAGACCTTTGCCGCGTATGGATTTAATA
>WTHD01000399.1 GCA_011523265.1 Candidatus Binatota bacterium | reverse complement strand
GACTAGCATCATGTTGTTTGAAAAGACCCGGCGCCGGATTCTCAGAAATCCGTTCGCCCCACCCGGCGGGGGCCGCAGGAGCCTTCCGGCTTCAGTCCTCCCGGCGATTTTGGCGGTGGTGCTGGGGATGCTTGTTTCGGTGCTTCCGACCGTAGCGTATCCGGCCGGCTTCACCGACGAGGTTGATATCTCCGGGCGCCTCTCGACTGAGGCCTGGCTGTATCCCCAAGATGCCGCGTATCCTGACCAGCGTTCGTATGCGGGCGGGCTTGCGCTTGAGACAACGTTCTATGCTGAGAACGACGAAGGCGCAAGCATAACGGTGACTCCCTTTTTGCGGTACGATGCCGGGGACCCGGACCGCACGTACGGTGATTTCCGTGAGGCCTATCTGCTTATGTACGGCGATATTGGCGATGGCGAATGGGAATTGCGTCTGGGCATCGATCGGGTGTTTTGGGGCGTTGCGGAACTGCGTTCCCTGGTGGATATCATCAATCAGACCGATGTTATTGAACACCCGAACGAAAAGATAAAGATGGGTCAGCCAATGGCCCATTTCACCTGGGCGGGTGACTGGGGAGCACTTGAATTATTCGCGATGACATGGCACCGCGCGCGCACCTATCCGGGCCGGCGTGGTCGTCAGCGGTATGAGTTCATTGTGGACCAGGATATGATTTCATACGAATCCGGCGCGAAAAAGTGGCATATTGATCTTGCCAGCCGGTACAGCGGCTCATTAGGACCGCTCGAAATTGGTCTCAGCCTGTTCAACGGTACGAACCGGGAGCCCACCCTTTTGCCGGTATTTCTCGACTCCGGACTGGTGCTGGCTCCACATTACGAGAAGATTCGCCAATTCGGTGTGGATGCCCAGCTTACAAGGGGTTCCCTGCTGCTCAAGCTGGAAGCAATCTACCGCGCCGGCGCGAGGAACAGCAGGTACATTCAGCACCTCAATACTTTAGAGGAAGAGGACTACATAGCTTTTATCTTGGGTAGCGAGTACACACTCTATTCCATATTGAGTTCGAACTCTGACCTGATCCTGTTTGCCGAATGGGCTTACGATGGACGTGGCCGCTGGGCAACCAATGCATTCGAGAACGACCTATTCATTGCCGCGCGTCTCGGATTGAACGATCCGCAGAGCACCGAATTTGTCGTCAGCGTTTTGGGCTCCCTCAACAAAAGCAGTCGCGTCGTCGCAGGCGAGTTCAAGCGCCGCCTTTCTTCGGACAACTGGTTGCTGCATATTGAGACCTCAGCTTTTCTGGATATCGACGAAGAGGACTTCATATACTACGTGCGGCGCGACAGCTACGTAAAGATCAATTTGGCCTACAGTTTCTGAGTCGGACTAGGATCCGAACGCAGCACAGTGTCTTAAGAAAGGCGAAAATGGACTGAAGGCATTCTATGGATCGCGGATTACGGCTATCCCGCCCAGAACATGAAACGCGTTGACGAGGCTCTCGCATACAGCTCTTCGCATGATAACCTGCTTTGTCCTGCCCGACTGTCTCGTCACAGGGGCAGTGCCTCCAAGACATCGAAGCGCCTTTGCGTCTCTGCCGCGTATGGGACCTCAGGCCGAGGCAATCATAGCCGCAAGCACTACGGGTCCCACGCCAGGGAATTACTGTTGAGTTACGAGCTTGGTAGCGAAGAAGCTGCCGACGAACACACCCCGACTCCCCTCTTGGAGACGAAATTGTGCGCCGGTTGTTCCGGCAACGAGGTCGGGATGTCCTGATTCGTCCCCGTCTGTACGGTTTGAAAACTTGCCGTCCCATGAACCCCGAGCGCCAAAGTCAAATTTGATTCCAAGTTTTTGTTCGCTTACGAGAACCTTGAGCTTCGAGTGCCGGAATGTGGCTTTCTCCGGGGTGATTTGAGCCGGAGCAAGACTGAGCGAGGCAAGGCTTATCTTGGTATACAGTTCGCTTCGGGTTCCGTCAGGGTGCAGCGTGAGCCCGGTAGTTTCAAGGTTCTCAACACACCCGATACACCCTTCTACGGTTTTATTTGCGAAATCGACCTTGAGCACTATCTCACTGGAGACTTCCCCTGCTTCCTTGAATCCATCCACAAGGCGATAATCTATTTGCTGCCATAAGGGACCGAAGTACAACATGTAGATGCCCGCGAAGCGGCCTCTGTAAAAGGCTATGCCTTCTGTCGGCAGCTCGGGAGTGCCGGAAAGAAACGCAGGACTGTCAACGAATACTCCAACATCCACGTCCTCAATCGATTCCGCGGCCAAGTCTCCTTTCAGACGCATGTAGTAACCAGCTGCCAAATAATCTGTTGGATCTTCGTTGTGCCAAGTGACTGCGACAGTAGAAGCCGAAGTCTCTGACTCCGAATAGTCGAACATTGACCATGCTTCCAAATGATGACGGCGAAGCGGTGAAGGCGGCAAAGCTCGTTTTCGTATCGTTTCCGTTATTGCCTGTGTGGATGAGTCAAAACTCAAACTGTCGCCGTCCGAACCGCTGACCGTAAACTTGACAGTAGGGTCCGCATGCTCGATAGATGTAGAGACAGTGTCGGTTATTTTACCCGCCTCGGCATGAAA
>WTHD01000105.1 GCA_011523265.1 Candidatus Binatota bacterium | reverse complement strand
CTATACATTCGTCGGTCCGCGGGCCACGTTCGGCATAGGGAATACCAATGGCACCGAACTCCTCCTGCATCCAGCCGGCCCCGATTCCGAACAGCAGCCGTCCTTTTGAGAGCTGATCGATGGTCGCAAACTGGCGGGCGTCACTGAGGGGGTTGCGATAGGGGGAAATGAGGACACTCGTGCCAAGCTTGAGGCTGGTCGTCGTATGGGCAACGGCGCCCATCACCACGGCAGCGTCGAACATGGTATGGCGCGGCTCATAGGCTCGACTACCTGAGGCGTTAGCGACATGCTCGCTTTCCGAGGCCATGGGCATGCACACATGGTCCGGAAACCACATGGAGTGAAAGCCCAAGCGTTCAGCGAGCTGGGCGGTTTCTACTGGCCGGAGCTGATCCGCGGGAAGGGAGCGAGCCCGGACATTCTGGTCATCCCGATAGGCCAAACCGTGCGTAGTCGCATATATGCCAATTTCCATAGGTCTCCCTGGGTGCACATGTTACGGCGTTGTAAAGTCAATGAAGATATTGAGAGCGCGGCCGCACGAGTGTTCTCTACTCTACGAAGCGACCTGGTTAAGCGGCTTGCTTCCCCAGCGCGGCTTGGATCTCCTTATTGTCGGGAAAAATGCCGGTTTCGAGCTTGGAGTAAATTTTTGTCCCGTTGACAATAACCTCGAAGCGGCCGTCGTCATACGGGACCAGGGTCAGTCCCTGAACCTGTTGTTTGTTGTGGATCAATATATATTCCGCCAAACTGACGGCTTCGGGTTCATAGCTTCACGCCGCGCAATATTCAATTTGGATATTCATACTGCCGCCCGTCTGCGATCTTTACCACACTCGGGAATCGGGCTCAACGAAACGAGCGGCACGAGACAGGTTGACTTTGCTTTCTTGACCCGTGTGGTTTATGCTCCGGCCAAAGAAACATAAATTCCCCGTGTGAAGGAGAGGGACTATGAATTGGCGTGATCATTGTGGAGACAAGCTGGTCTCTGCTCAAGAGGCGGTCGGGTGTGTACGGACTGGCGACTCCGTACAGTTCAACTGGCTGCACGCCACCCCGCTCTCGCTGTGCGAGGCCCTTCTCGGGCGCAAAGAAGAGCTGCGCGAGGTAAAAATTGGCACCATCGGTCCGCTCTTCGACTGGGACCAACCTGGCGTAGACCAAGCCTTCACCATTCAGACCCCATACCTGGGCACGACCACCCGTCCGCTCATGGGAAAAAAGAATATGGACTTCATTCCGGTGATGTATTATCGCCGGGGTGAACTCCCCCCAGGCATAGTCTGCGACGTGTATATGACTCCGGTTTCCGCGCCCGACAAGCACGGCTATTGCAGTTTTGGACACAGCTTATTCATGTCCAAAACGATGGCTGCCGCGGCTCGGACGGTCGTGGCCGAGGTCCAGGAAGACTTTATCCGAACCGGCGGAGAGAATTATATTCATGTGTCTGAGATCGATTATTTTGTAGAACCCACGCGGCCTGCGGCCGAACTCCCGGCCACGCAACGTAGCGAAGAAGAAACTGCTATGACTGAGGTCATCTGTACCCTGGTGTCGAATGAACTCATTCACGACGGTGATACCATTCAAATCGGTTTGGGCAGCGTTTCCTCTCCGCTCGGCATGTATTTAGGCAATAAGAACGACCTGGGTATTCACACCGAGGTGATTCCCGGCGGCATTGCCCGCCTGGTCAAGGAAGGCGTTATCACCGGAAAATACAAGACGGTGAACCCCGGCAAGGTCGTTGCCAGCGCCGGGATTGGGGTGTTCCCGGATGAGCTGTCGATTATCGACGGAAACCCGAAGTTTGAGTTTTACGACTTCACCTACACGGATGATTTACGGCTGCTGGTCAATCAAGAGCACTATGTTGCCGTCAATAACGCTCTGGCTGTGGACCTGGGCGGGCAGGCCTGCTCCGAGTCGTTCGGTCCGTTTATGTATACCGGAACGGGTGGCCAGACCATTTTTACTATCACCGCGACCTACTGTAACCCAGGCCGGTCGGTGATTGTCACGCCGTCGAGCGCCGAGGTCAACGGCCGTCGGGTCTCGCGGATTGTGCCTATGCTTGAGCCTGGCAGCGTGGTGACCGCGCAGCGGACCTTTGTTGACTATGTGGTGACCGAGTTCGGGATCGCCGAACTCAAGGGCAAGTCTCTCAAGCAGCGCGCGGCCGCCCTCCTGGAGGTTGCCCATCCCGATTTCCAGCCGGACCTCAGACGGGAAGCCGAGCGCATTTATCACATATAGAGAGTTCTCATCAGCAGGTCGGCATGCCGGAAAAATTCACGAACCGTTTGGCGACGGAGACGAGCCCCTATTTGCTCCAACATGCCCACAACCCGGTGGACTGGTACCCGTGGGGTGCAGAGGCTTTTACCAAGGCCCAGGCTGAAGACAAACCGATTCTGCTGAGCGTCGGCTATTCGGCGTGCCACTGGTGCCATGTCATGGCGCACGAGTCCTTTGAGAACGAACACATCGCCGCGCTAATGAATAAGCTGTTCGTCAACATCAAGGTCGATCGGGAAGAACGGCCGGATGTTGACGAAATCTATATGAATGCGGTGCAGATGCTGACCGGCCGCGGCGGCTGGCCGATGACGGTGTTTCTCACCCCAGATGGCAAGCCGTTCTACGGCGGAACCTATTTTCCGCCTGAGGACCGCCATAACATCCCCGCGTTTCCGCGCGTCCTGGCGGGTATCGCCCAAGCCTATCGGGAAAAACCTGCGGATGTCACACAATCGACCACTGAGATTCTGTCCCGGCTTGAACAACTTGCCCGGCGTGAACCAACGACGCGACCGCTTGATGTGTCGGTGTTGGAGAAAGCGGTTGAAGGACTGGCCCAACACTATGATGAGACCCACGGCGGGATAGGGCAGGCTCCCAAATTCCCGAACACCTCCGTTTTTGCGCTTTTTTTGCGCTACGCCCACGCAACCGGTAAGCAGCGTTATCTGGACATGACCACGCATACGCTCCGCAAAATGGCGCAAGGTGGCATGTACGACCATCTCGGAGGAGGCTTTCACCGCTATTCGGTCGATGAGCGTTGGCTGGTGCCCCATTTTGAGAAGATGCTGTACGACAACGCGCTTCTGGCCAGGCTCTATCTTGAGGGCTACCAGGCCAGCGGAGACCCCTTCTTTCGACAGGTTGTGGAGGACATATTAGCCTATGTCGAGCGGGAGATGGTCAGCCCGGAGGGAGGATTTTATTCAACCCAGGACGCCGACTCGGAAGGCGCGGAAGGCAAGTTCTTTGTCTGGGGCCAAGACGAAGTGATGCAAATCTTGGGCGACGAGGTAGGGGAGATATTCTGTCGCTATTACGATGTCACGGATGTCGGAAATTTCGAGCGGAAGAACATCCTGCATCCCACGCTGGAACTGGACCAACTGGCGCGGCTCTTCCGACGTGAGGTGGATGACGTAAGGCAGTTGATCGGCCAGGCCAAAGACACGCTCTTCACCGTTCGTGAACAGCGGGTGAAACCGGACCGGGATGAGAAAATTCTGACCAGTTGGAACGGCCTCATGATTTCGGCGTTTGCCGAGGCGTATAAGGTGTTAGGCAATCCCGACTATCTCGAAGTCGCGCGGCGCGGGATCCGTTTTATTCAGACTGCGTTGTCTCGTGAGGGCCGCTTGCTGCGCAGTTATAAGGACGGGCAAGCCAAATTCAACGCCTATCTTGACGACTACGCCTGTTTCAGCGCGGCCTTACTCGACGTGTATGAAGCGACCTTTGAGCCGGAATATCTGGACGGGGCAGTGGCCTTGACCGATGTGCTGCTGGAGCGTTTCTGGGACGCACAGGAGGGAGGGTTCTTTTTCACCAGCTCAGACCATGAAGCGCTGATCAGCCGGTCAAAGTCCGCCTTTGACGGTTCTGTTCCGTCGGGCAATTCCGTGGCCGCTGCTGTTCTGCTGCGCCTCTATTACGCCACTGAGCAGCAAGACTATCTGACCAAAGCGGAAACGATCTTCCGGCTATTCTACGACGCCCTGGAGCAGAATCCCTTCGGCTTCAGCAACATGCTGTGCGGGCTGGATTTGTACCTGCGCCAGCCCAAGGAAATTGTTCTCCTGGGAGATCCGGTCGCTCCTGAAACCACGACGCTGCTGCGCAACATTCATGGGAATTTTATTCCGAACAAGACGCTGTTGTGTTTCGATCCTGAACGGCCGCCACAACAGGGCATCCCGAGTTTGCTCGAAGGTAAGACGCGGATTGAAGACCAACTGACTGCCTATGTCTGTCATAATTTTGCCTGTTCCTTGCCGGTCACAAGTTGGGAAGAGTTGCAAGCATTGGTAACTCCGACACGGCACTGAGGACGGTACCATTCGTCCTCAGCGGGGTCGAAGAGGAAACGTATCCTCGAATACACCGGCCAATGCTGGACACGTTTCCTCTTTGAAGGAGGAGAGGGTTATGCGATTTATGAGCGGACTCTTACAGGTTGTTTTTTTTCTGGCTGTGGTGCTGGCATCCCTTGTGGCTGCCGGGCTTATTTCCAATGATCTGCCGTGGAGTGACCCCCCAGGGATGGGAACTCGGCTGATGACCTATCTGTCGACGAATGTTGCGGAAACCACGTCAGACTCGGCCTTTCCCGAACTTCGGCCACGTAGCTATGCGGCACCGGCTGCTTTGATATTTGATGTTGCCCGTCGGGCGGCCGAGGCACTCCACTGGGAGTTAAGTACGGTTGAGCCTGAAGCGCGGGAAATAGAAGCCGTAGTGACGACGAGAGTCATTAAATTCAAGGATGATGTCACCATCTGGGTCGAGGCCGATGGGGAGGAGCGGAGTACGCTCTTCGCGCGTTCCGCCTCGCGCGTCGGCACGGTAGATTTAGGGGCAAATGCTCGCCACATCATGGACCTGTTTGAAACCGTGGATATCATCGCACCGGTAACGGCCATTGTGGATGAAGAGGCGGCGGCTGAAGCGTCCCAAGCCTCTCCCGAGGCAATACCCACGGAGGGAGATAGCCTACCTGCAACGGAAGATCAGTCACAGGAATAACACAGGAACGATGCCTCAGCAGCCGCGTGTCGAGTCGGTTGAGTCATTGAGTCTTTGAGTCAGTTGAGTCTTGGCCCAACGGACCCAATGGACCCAACAGACGCCTCATTGACCTGGGTTGAAATTTCCATTGCCGCCGGCGTCTTCCTGACTCTGCGGAACGCGCTGGCACGGACCCTGTCCGGCCGAGTGTCTCCCGTTCTTATCAGTTGGGCACGCTTTGCGTTTAATTTGCCGTTCTCAGGCCCCGCGGTGCTCATGCTGATGGCCGCGAGTGGCGTACCGCAGTTGTCGTTCGCATTCTATGGGTATTGCTTTTTGACAGGGGTTGCCCAGATTCTTGCCAACATCGCCCTGGTCTCCGCCTTCCAGCATACCAATTTTGCGCAGGCTATTGTCTTGCACAAACTGGAAGTGCTCTTCACCGCCCTGTGTGGCCTCATGTTTTTTGCAGAATATCCGTCAGCCTTCGGTTGGGTCGGTATTACCGCTTCCAGCCTGGGCGTGCTGCTGATGAATCTCGGCAAAGAGGGCGGGCCCGCTGGCTGGCGGCGAGCCTTACATTTTGACCTGGGAACCTTACTCGCAGGTGCATGTGCCATCTTTCTTGTGTTCGCCAGTTTTCTGTTGAAGGAGGCGACCATGGAGTTTGCCGCCTTAAACCCCCACTTTGGAACAAGTCGCTTCGAGGCTGCTGTTCACGCCGTATTTCATACCACCTGGATGGAGGTTGTGATGCTGACGGCCTACCTGTGGTGGCTGAAGCGCGAGGAATTGCAGGATATTACGACCCACTGGCGTCGGATGGCGCTTATTGGGGCGACGAGCTTCGGCGGTAGCATCTGTGCCTTTTGGTCATACTCGCTGACCCTGGTAGTGTACGCCAAGGCGGTTGCTCAGATTGAAGCCGTGGTGGCGATTGGGCTGGCGCTCGTTCTGTGGCGTGAAAAAGAAGTCTGGCGTCAGTTCCCCGGTACTGTCCTCGTCATTATCGGGATAGGGATTATTCTGCTGGGATGAATATATACACCGCTCCAGGATGTACTACTGTGGGTCTTCAACGTTTTCTGACTCATACTCGCTCGAATATTTCGTCCGGAATATTTTTCTGGACGGCTGCCACATTGTGGCATACGATTGAGTTTGCCAACTCTGTCAAGCAGTCTATGAGGAGGCCTTGCCGTGAGCCTGCCACAATCGAGTCGTTTGCAATTTACCCAGGATCTCACCATCTGTCGTATTCTTAACGGCTTGTGGCAGGTGTCTGGAGGACACGGGCGCATTCATCCCCAAGCCGCGGTCCGGGAGATGTTTGACTATCATGAGACTGGCTTCACCTCGTGGGATCTTGCTGATCACTATGGTCCGGCTGAAGATTTTATCGGTGATTTCCGGCGTCAACTCGCGAAGTCGCGCGGTACTGAAGCACTCTCTGGCATCCAGGCCTTTACCAAATGGGTCCCGCGTCCTGGCCGCATGACGCGCGAGGTAGTAGAGCACAATATCGACATCTCTTTACGTCGTATGGATGTAGAGACGCTTGATCTCTTGCAGTTTCACTGGTGGGACTACGGTGATAAACGCTATTTGGATGCACTCAAACACCTCTCCGATCTCAAAGAAGAAGGCAAGCTGCGCCATCTTGCCTTGACCAACTTCGATACTGAGCATCTCAGAATCATTACCGAGCACGGCATCACAATCGTTTCCAATCAAGTCCAGTTCTCCCTGATTGACCGCCGACCAGAGATCGAGATGATCCCGTTTTGCCAAGCGCATGACATCCACTTGCTGACCTATGGGACAGTGTGCGGCGGGCTGCTGTCTGAACAGTTTCTTGGCCGGCGTGAGCCGGGTCAGTGGTCGCTGAAGACAGCCAGCCTTCAGAAATATAAACAGATGATCGATGCCTGGGGTGGATGGCAACTCTTCCAAGAACTGTTGGGCTGTCTCAAGGAGATTGCCGAGAAGCATGCCGTGAGCATCGCTAATATCGCCACCCATTACATCCTCACCAAACCTCGCGTGGCTGGCGTTATTCTTGGCACCCGGCTGGGTGTTTCTGAGCACCGGGCTGACAACGTGCGCGTTTTTGATATGACGCTCGACGCAGGGGAGCTTGATCAGGTGCATAGCCTCCTGAGCCACTCGAACAACCTCTTTCAGTCCATTGGCGATTGTGGAGATGAGTACCGGAATTAGACTGAGCATGGCAATCAGTTGTAGCTGACGAGGACAGAAACGGAGTGTCTGGCGATGAACCTTCCTTCGCACGCGCAGGTTGTCATTATTGGTGGTGGCATCATTGGTTGCAGTGTGGCCTACCACCTCTGTAAACTTGGCCTGACCGATGTGGTCTTGCTCGAACGCAAAAGCCTCACCAGCGGCACGACCTGGCATGCGGCTGGCCTGGTGGGACAATTGCGAGCGACCCAGAATCTGACCAGACTCGTCCAATACACGACGACGCTCTTGCAGGAACTTGAAGCCGAAACCGGACAAGCAACCGGCTTTAAGCAAACCGGCTCCCTGGCTATTGCCAATAATGCCGAGCGTTTTGAGGAGCTGAGGCGCGGCGCGTCCATGGCAAAATGCTTTGGGCTTGAGGTGGAAGTGATCGGCCCGCGGGAGGCGGCCGAGCTGTGGCCGCTCATGAATGCAAAAGACCTGGTGGGGGGGGTGTATTTACCGGGTGATGGGCAGACGAACCCAACCGATACGACCCAGGCCTATGCCAAGGGTGCCAAAATGCGCGGCGCCCGGATCTTCGAGAATGTGAAGGTGACAGGCCTTTACCAAAAAGATGGCAGAGCCAGCGGAGTTGCCACCGAATACGGCGATATCCGCTCGGAATATGTCGTCAACTGTGCCGGTATGTGGGCGCGGCAGGTCGGTCGCCTGGCCGGGGTCAGCATTCCTCTTCACGCGGCGGAACATTTTTATGTCGTGACCGAGCCGATTGCTGGTCTGGCTTCTGGTTTGCCGACGCTGCGCGACCCTGGGAGTGCGACGTATTTCAAGGAAGAAGTCGGCTGCGTTCTGGCCGGTTTCTTTGAACTCCAGGCTAAGCCGTGGGGAAGGGGAGGCGAGGCCGTTCCCGAAGACTTTGCGTTTGGCACTTTTGGTGAAGACTGGGACCATCTTGAAGAGGTGTTCAACCAGGCGATGCACCGTCTGCCGGCGTTGGAGACCGCGGGAATCAAACTTTTTCTCAACGGGCCCGAAAGTTTCACCCCGGACGACCGCTACCATTTGGGCGAAGCGCCCGAGCTCAAGAACTTCTACGTTGCCGCGGGCTTTAACTCTATCGGCATTCAGTCTTCCGGTGGGGCTGGGAAGGTCCTGGCTGAATGGATTGCGCACGGCTATCCGCCCATCGATCTTTGGGACGTTGATATTCGACGCAACCGGCCCTTCCAGAACAACCGCCGCTATTTGGAAAGGCGGGTCTCGGAAACCCTGGGCCTGTTATACGATATGCACTGGCCGTTCCGGCAGTATGAAACAAGCCGCAATGTGCGCCTGTCGCCCCTGCATGATCGGCTGATCGCCCAGGGGGCGTGTTTCGGGGAAGCCGCTGGCTGGGAGCGGGCAAACTGGTTTGCCCCTCCGGGTGTGGAACCCCGGTATCAATATTCGTACGGCAAACAGAACTGGTTTGCCTATTCGGCGGCTGAGCACCGGGCCGTGCGCGAGAATGTCGGTCTGTTCGACCAGACCTCTTTCAGCAAGTTTCTTCTCCAGGGGCGGGATGCGCTCAGCGTGCTGAATCGCCTGTGCGGGAACCAGATAGACGTTATGCCGGGGAAGGTGGTCTATACCCAAATGTTGAATGAGCGGGGTGGGACCGAGGCCGACGTGACTGTCACCCGCCTTGCTCCAGACTGTTTTTACATCGTGGATGCCGCGGCCACACAGACAAAAACCTTTTCCTATATACAGGCGCATATTGCCGCGGACGAACACGCCTTTCTGACCGACGTGACCTCAGCCTACGCCGTGCTGGGCGTCATGGGCCCAAATGCTCGGACGCTCTTGAGCGGCTTGACCGATGCGGACCTGTCCAATCAAGCCTTCCCGTTTGCAAGTGCGCAGGAGATCGACTTTGCCGATGCCAGGCTGCGTGCCATCCGTATTACCTATGTGGGCGAGCTGGGCTGGGAGCTGCATATCCCGACTGAATTTACGCTTTCAGTCTATGACGCGCTGACGCAGGCCGGGCAAGCTCTGTCGCTCCAACACTGCGGGTATCACGCGCTTAATTCTTTGCGCATAGAAAAAGGCTATCGCCACTGGGGACATGATGTGACCGATGAGGAAACACCGCTCGAAGCCGGACTGGGGTTTGCCGTCCGGCTGAATAAAGACCACTTCTTGGGCCGGGAAGTCCTGTTGGAGCAAAAACACACCGGGGTCAAAAAACGGCTGGTCCAGTTTGTGTTAGAAGACCCGGAGGTATTGCTCTACCACAACGAACCCATCTGGCGAGATAATGAAATTGTCGGCTTTATTACCTCCGGGATGTTCGGCCATACCCTGGGCGCGGCCATTGGCCTGGGGTATGTCAATCGTGCGGATGGCGTGACACCCGTATATATTCAGTCCGGTCGCTACGAAATCGAAGTTGCGGGCAGGCGTATTCCGGCTCGGGCTTCGCTGCGTCCCTTATACGACCCGGAGAACGAACGGATAAAAATGCAGGAATAGTTTTTCCCCTCCCCCAGGGGAGAGGGGGCTCCCTACGCCGAAAAGAGTAAACGTGTCCTCCAATAGACAGGCAGATGCTGGACACGTCTACTCTTTAAAATGTTTTGCAACGTTCCGGGCGAACTCGGCCACGATTTTATCTGCCTTTTTCCGAATGACGGGCTGACCGAACTCGCCGAGTTTGCCCATCAGCCGGGCTTCGGTCTGGATGGCCAGTTGGGTTTGCGCCCCTTCCTGTTCGACTAAAGTCAGCTCGGCACTAATATGGACGCCGCCGCCAACGCGGCGGTCGTTTGCTTCCGCTCTGCCAACCGCACGCCAGTTCGTTTGATCGAGTTCCTGTATGCTCAGCTCGCCCTGTAAGGTGAGTCGAATAGGGCCGAATGTCACTTTCATCCGGCCCGCATACTGATCCTCGCCGGTGGCAACAACCTCACTCACCCCAGGTACACAGATCGCCATTTGAGGAACATCCATAAGAAAATTCCACAGGGTTTCGCGCGCGACCGGGACCGTACAGCTATGTTCGAAATTCATACGCTCCCTCTCGCTTCCTGAGCGCGTGTGACTGCCCGTTCTATGGCCCGCTGGGTAAAGACGACAGCCATGTCGCGCTTGTATTCCGCTGAGCCGCGAAAGTCCGCGAGAGGGTCAATCTCTTCTGTCACAAGAGCGGCCGCATCACGAATAACCTGAGGGGTCAACGGCTGGCCGTGGAGGGCTGTTTCAACTGCCCGTGCCCGGAGTGGGGTTGCTGCGGCGGCACCCAGGGCGACACGGGCCTGAGCAATAGTGTCGCCGTCTAGGGAGATTCGTGCGGCGACGGCAATAGTCGCGTAATCATCGTGCGTCTGGGGCAGGAATTTAAGAAAGGAAGTCCCCGCGCCGACAGGGTGGGGCGGGATGATAATGGTGGTGATGAGTTCTTCGGGTTCGAGAGCGGTTTCATAATAATCGACAAAAAAGTCGCTCAACTCAATTTCCCGCTCGCCGTGGCGCGATTGGACTCGAAGCCGCGCGTCCAGGACGAGCAGCGCGGGAGGTGGGTCCTGATTTGGGTCGGCATGCGCCAACGAACCGCCAATGGTTGCAGCCGTCCGAATACGGACGCTGGCCACATGCTGAAAGGTCGTAGCCAAAAGGGGAAGGCGGTGCTGAATCAGGGCTGAGGTTTCTATGGCCCGGTGCGAACACAGCGCCCCAATCGTGAGGCCGCCGTTGGGCCGAATCTCAGCGAGTTCCGGGCTGCGGGCCAGTTGGCGGAGACCGATCAGGTACGCAGGCTGAACCAGACGCTGCTTCATCAGGTTGACCAGCCCGGTCCCGCCGGCGAGGACCTTGGCGTCCTCGCCGTGCTGTTCAAGCAGGGTTAATACTTCTTCGAGGATTTCCGGTTCGACATATTCAAAAGCAATCATGGCGTGACCTTTCCGTCCGCCACCGCCTGGATCGATGCGATGATTTTGTAATAGCCGGTACAGCGGCAGAGATTGCCCATCATCCAGCTTTGAATCTCGTCTTTTGACGGATGCGGGTTTTCATCCAATAAAGCCTTGGCCGACATGATCTGACCTGGCGTGCAAATGCCGCACTGAAAGCCGCCATAGTCGATAAACGCCTTTTGGAGCGGATGCAGTCTGTCGCCCTCAGCCAGTCCTTCGATGGTGGTGACTTCACAGCCGTCTGCGGTGACCGCGAGCGTCAAACAGGAACTGACGGGCTTACCGTCAAGCAGGACGGTACACGCCCCGCACACGCCCACGCTACAGCCTTCTTTAGTCCCCGTGAGATCAAGACCGTTACGTAACAAGTCGATGAGCAGGGTGTTATCAGGAATGTCTCGCTCAACCGCTTGGCCGTTGACTCGGAGGTGAATGGATTTCATGTCTGGCTTTTTCCTCTACTCATCGCTCTTGGCAATGACGTTTTTCTCTCGGAGGGCCGCATATATTTTTTCCGCGGTCACGGGTAAATCCATCAGACGAACCCCCACCGCGTCAAAGACGGCGTTTGCCACCGCCGCCGGTACGGCCACATTACTGTGTTCGCCAATGGCTTTGCCGGCGTACGGTGCCGGACCGGCGCCGCTTTCGACCAGAACGGTTTTCAGCTCCGGAATATCCATGCTGGTTGGCAGTTTATAGTCACCCAGATGGACATTCGTCACGGCTCCGTCCTGTACAATCAGATGTTCGGTCAGCGCATGGCCGACCCCTTGGATCGCCCCGCCTTCAACTTGTCCCTGGTGAGTGAGCGGATTGAGAACTGTGCCGACATCGTGCGCGGTTGTGAGTTTCTTCAGGGTCACCTGGCCGGTTGTTGGATCAACCTCGACTTCGGCTATTTGGGCGCAGAACGAGGTCACATCAACGGGGTCTTCGGCCACATATTCTCCGGTATAGCGTAGCGGTAACTCTTCCCGGTCGGCGAGGGCGGCCGTCAGCGTGGGGAGCGCAAGGCGCTGTCCGTTCGTATTCACAAACTCACCCGCCCGATATGTGACCTGTTCCTGCGGACTTTCCATGTGCCGCGCCGCAAATGCCGTGAGGCCCTGCTTTAACTTTCGGACAGCGGCAAGGGTCGCCTGGCCGGCCATATGCGTCAGACGGCTTCCTCCGGCGCCCACTTCCCAAGGGGCGGAGTCGGTACTGCCCTGCACGACTCTGACGGATTCCAAAGGGATCTGTAATTCTTCAGCCACGACCTGTTGCAGAACTGTATACGAGCCGGTACCTGTATCAGCCGCGCCCGTCATGAGGGTCAGCGTAGCGTCGGCAGCTATGCTC
>WTHD01000003.1 GCA_011523265.1 Candidatus Binatota bacterium | reverse complement strand
CGTAGCGCCCGGATTGCTCCTCGACCGTCGTGATCTTCTGGCCCCAGTGTTCCGGCTTGGCCTCGACCACGCCAACGGGTTTCCTGTCGATGCAGAGAACGTAGTCGGCCGGCCCGACATCGGTCTGGTATTCGCGTATGGCAAGGCCGAGACTCGCCTTGGGATCGATACGATTTTTGTCCTGGACCGCCCAGCCGGCCTGAGTGAGCAAGCCGTCAATATTTTCGCGAGCAGCTTGTTCCGGGGTCTGGTTGGCTCTGGCCATGGCCGTGGTGTTGCTATTCTGTGGATGAGCGGGAGTGTTTGTACCGTGCAGAAAGGGGAAACCCACCCCGCCGCTTCGCGGCACCCCTCCCGAGAGGGGATGTTTCAGCGCCCCTCCGGGGAGGGGCGCGTGGCTGGAGAAAAAGCGATCTAGACGGCTCCGGCCCGTAGCACTTGGCCGGGCAGGTCGCCGGTGTGCTGCTGGTCTTGGTACAAGACCTCGCCATTCACAATCGTGTGCATCACCCCCTGGGCGGGGACGACCAGACGCCTGCCGCCGCCGGGCAGGTCGTGGCGCATCTCGGGCCGCCTGGGCGAGCCAATCGTAGCGGCATCAAAAACGGCAATATCGGCGGCCATGCCTTCAGCCAGCACGCCCCGATTAGGTACACCAAAGAACCGGGCCGGTTCGGAGGTGATGCGCTGGACCGCCCGCTCAATCGGCATGAGCTGTTTTTCCCGCACCCAGGTGCCGAGCAGATAGGTGCAGTAACCGGCGTCGCACAGCATATCCACATGAGCGCCACCGTCCGACAGGCCAATCATCGTGTTGGGATGGGTGATGAGTTCGGCCACACGATTTTCGTCCGCGTTAAATAGGGCCATGACGTACTGGATATTCAGATTGTCCTCGATGGCCAGGTCGAGAAAGGTGTCCAGCCCGTCTTTTCCCCGCTCGCGGGCCACCTCGTCAACCGTTTTGCCCTCGTAGTGTTTGAGCGCGGGATTGCTGACTTCCTGGATATCGACCCGGTCCCACTTCCCAGGAAAGACCCGCGGCTGCTCAAAGGTTTTGCGCCAGGCCTGGCGGAAGTCGGGGTCACGGTAGAGCGCGATCTGCTCCTCTTCCGATTTATTAAAGGCCGGGTTCCAGCACTCCAGATTGGCAAAAATAAACGGGTTGCGCAGGTTGACCTGCACACTGAGCGGCCGACAGGTGACCTGTGGGACGATCCCGCGCTGAATCAGGGACTCGGTCTGGCGGAGCGTTTCCATACAGACATCGGGCTGGTCGTCGCGTGACAGCATGGCCAGCCAGGTCACCGGACGATTGCTTTCCGTGCCCAAATGGTCGAGCAAGGCGTAGTCGCTTTCTGTGACCACGCCCGGCTGGTCGTTCAGGGCGAGCTCAATCGAGCCCCGGCCAAGGTCTTTGAGGACCCCGGCGTAGGCGGCCAGTTCGTCAAAGCTGGCCAAACGGCAGGCGAGCGGCCGGCCCTGATAGCCGATATGCTGCGGGCCGTTGGTGGTCGAAAAGCCAAACGCCCCGGCCGCCATGGCCTCGCGCAGGAGCGCGGCAATTCGGGTTGTTTCCTCTGGCGTGGCGGCCCGCTCCATGGATTCTTCACCCATCACGTAATGACGAAACGGGGTCAGGGGAGCCATGAATCCGAGGTTGATCCCGGAGCCACGCCGGGCTGCGGCGTCCATGTATTCGGGGAAGGTTTCCCAATCCCAGGTCACGCCCTGTGACAGCACATCAAAAGGAATGGCTTCAACGTTGACGAGATCCCAGGCCGCAATCTCGCGCACCTCGGGTTTGCACGGCGCCAGACCCACGCCGCAGTTGCCCATGATGACGCTGGTCACGCCGTGCCAGGACGACGGAGAGATAACCGGGTCCCAGCAGATCTGGGCATCATAGTGGGTGTGGTGGTCGATAAAGCCGGGGGTGACCGTCAGATCGGACGCATCAATGATCTTTTTTGCGCCGGCGCTGATTTTCCCAATTTCAGCAATCCTTCCCTCTGCAACCGCAATATCGGCCCGGACCGGCTGCGCGCCGCTCCCGTCAACCACCGTGCCATTCTTAATCAGCAGATCGTAGGACATCTCTCCCCTCCTTGTATAATCCCGAGTCTTTTTGACGTGCCGTATCCCTATCCTGTTCATGCGGGCAGGGTCAAGGTTCTTACTCCTACGGAGGACTTGACACACCGACCGGAGAAAGCTGACAATCCTTCTTCTCCGTCATACGGCGGGCAGCCTCATACCGCTGGGAGACGACACGCTGGAGAAAGGACCTTCAGAACAATGACAACCCCGAGCGCAGTCCTGCAGGAAGTCGAAGTCAAACTCCTCACCGAGGACGTGGCGGTCTTCGACCGGATCGCAACCTGCTCCCAGTTCGGTCCCTTTCGTCTTGAGCGCCGTCCGACTCTCCAGTTGCAGACGACGTATCTGGATACGGACGACTTCCTCATCGCCCGGCATGCGCTGGCCCTGCGTCTGCGGCGCATAGGGGACGATGGCTGGGAAGCTTCGACCAAGGGACAAGGACAGGTCAAGGGGACCATTCATGCTCGCCCGGAACGAACGGTGGTGCTGCCCAGCGCTCCGACCTTTCCCTTCGTTCCGCCAGTAGAATTGGCCGACGGTTTACCCGCCGCTGCTATCGGCCAGACGCTGGCCCCGATTCTGATTTCCGAGGTGGAGCGACAACGCCTGGCCATCAAGCGGAGCGCTGAACCACAAGCAGAGGCACTGGCAGAGATGGCGCTCGATACGGCGCGCTACCGTGATCCGAAAGCGCCCGAGCGCACCTTTGCCACGTTTTATGAGGTCGAAGTCGAGTTGGAGACCGGCACGCAGGATGAGCTGAGACGGATCAGCCGTTTTCTCCAGGAACGTTTTCCCTTACACCCGGCACGCGACAACAAGCTGCATCGCGGGCTCGCCCTCTTATACGGCCCAGGAGTATGGAAAGTTCCTTACGCCAGCCCGCCACAATCGGGCGTGTAAGGTTCGTGAACCGTCCTCTTTACCGTCTCGTTTTATGACCACGGGGCGACCTCGGCGATAAAGTCCGTAAAGGTCGTATGAACTTGCGTGCGCAGTTGCTCCTGCTGCGTTTCAAAGGTCTGCGTCAGGAGATGAACTGCGGTATCGGTGCGGTGCCTCTGGGCGGGCGGGCCCGGTACTGCGCGGACGAGGTTTCGCAGCATCTGCCGCTGGACATCGAGGTCGTTGAGCTGACCTAGCACATCCTGGAGAACGCGCAGACGGCGGACCGGTTCAGCCGTCATTTCCTGGGGAAACGCGCTGGCAAAAAACTCGAACATATAACGCAGCTTCTTACAGGCGATGCGCAGTCTATGCAGTTGCTCGGGGGCGCTGTCCCCGAGAGTGTCGGGCGGTGTGGCGGTGAGCATCCGCTGACACTGCCTGCGGATGGATTTGCGGACCAGCTTGGCCAACCTGCGTTCTGCCTGCGGCCCCTGGGCTTTCGTCTCTGTTGTCGCGCTTTCCCAGCGCTGAAGAATAGCCTCAGACTGCGGGGTGTTCAGCGCCTCCACCAGCCGGTGATGGGCGGCGTAGCGTTCATGCTGAACAGCGCGAAAAAGCGGTTCCATATCCGGTCGCAGGTCTGGCGGCACGGCGGCCAGATAGTCGGCTTGGTGGAGCAGTAGCACGTCCAGGTCGCGCAGGTGGTTGGTCAGGCTGCCCAAAACGGACAGGTCTTTGCGCAGGTGGTTGGTCAAGCGAACCGGAAGCACCTTGGGCAGTTGACCGAGCAAGGAGCGGGCGCGCCGGACGGCCACCCGGAAGTCGTGCAAAAACTCGGTATCGATATCGTGGAGGATACCCGGCCGGTTGTGTCTGACGATGTCGAGCAGAAAGGCCAGAATCGTGCGCACCGCGGGCTCAGCCCGCATGTCGGGCTCGAATGTGAAGGCGAGTTTTGCGGAATACGCTCTGACCTGCTGGACGGTATGGAGGGTTGCCGCAGGACCGCTCGGGGAAACCGCTGTCAGGTCCAAGGAGTCCAGCCACGCTCGCAGTTCACTAGCCACGGTCGACCCGGCATAGGCTGCAACCTCGACCTGGGTCGGCAGCGGGACGATTCGTCCGTAGTCTGTGGCGGCACCCTCTTCAAAAACAATATGCGCCACCGGGCGGTGGGGAGCCGCCTGCTCCGCCAGCGCAAAATACGCAGCGTGCACGACCGCCCGCTCCATAAGTGTACGGATTGAGACCAGCGGCAGGAGCTGCGCTTTGAGGGGACTCTCCACCCATTCGTTGACGCAGGGCAGGAGCGCCGAGCAGGACGTGCGCTCGCTGACCGGACGGTTGTCCAGCGACCAGAGCGCAACCGTATCGTGCGCCTGACATAATGCCAGCTCACGCCGGAACAGACGCCAGTCAAAAGTGTCGAAATAGTGCCGCGTCTGGGTTCCCAGAGAGGTGAGCTCAAGGGGAAGCCGCGTTTGCAACTGACCGAGGAGGTGGTCCTGGGTCGTGCTCCCTGGCAAGGTGTAGCGGGTTCGCATACTCATGCCCGGCTCTGCTCTGTTATGAGACATGTTCCCACGCATCCCTTGTAGTATAGAGACCTGTGGAGACTAATAAAGGTGGCCCTGGAAATGGATGCTCTCCCCGGCACCTATGCTCTCATGTTGCAAGCGGACCGGCGGCAGACCGTCCAGGTTGGTCGGCTGGGCCAACTCGCCGTTGAGCCGGGCTGCTACGTCTACGTTGGCAGTGCCCTGGGACCGGGAGGGGTACGGGCGCGGGTCGGTCATCATTCTCGGCTGGCGACCCGTCCGCATTGGCATATTGATTATCTCCGCCGGACAGCCACGCTTCGGCACGTCTGGTACTCGTACGATTCCGTTCACCGAGAGCATGCGTGGGCTGATATTTTTGCGCGCATGCCGGGGACATCGATTCCTCTTCTTGGGTTTGGCGCATCCGACTGCGCGTGTCCGGCTCATCTGTATTTCTTCCCGCGTCAACCCAGGCTGGACACCTTTCGGCGCAGGCTGCGGGCTACTATTCCGAATCATAGCCGGGTGGACCGGGTGAGCCCGAAAGAAATAGCGCGTCTTGTCTGACGAGCCCGGACTGATCTATAGAGGATCGGAAACAAAGGATAGCGATTATGGGTGCACGCACCGGAGCAGAGTTTACCGCGGGACTGCGGGATCAGCGTGAGGTCTGGCTGGGCAACGAACGCGTCGAAGATGTGACCACCCATCCGGCCTTTCGAGCCGCGGTCGAGAGCGTTGCGCGTTTATATGACATGCAGCACGACCCGGCCTATCAGGACACGCTGTGCTACCCCTCGCCGGCAAGCGGCAATCCCGTCGGGCTGTCGTTTCTGATCCCGCGCACGCGGGACGATCTCGTGCGGCGGCGGACCATGAGCAAGGTCTGGGCGGACGCGACCTGCGGCATGATGGGCCGCAGTGCGGACTTCCTCAACGCCATGGTCACGGCCTGGGCGGCCAAGGCCGACTATTTTGCCCAGCAGAGCCCGGAGTGCAGGGAACGCGTCCTGGACTATTATAAGCACTGCTGCGAGAACGATCTGTTTCTCACCCATACCCTGATTGATCCGCAGGTGGACCGCTCCAAGAACCGGGCCGAGCAGGACGATCCCTATCAGTGTCTCGGGATTGTGGACGAGACCGCCGAGGGGCTGGTGATTCGAGGCGCGAAAATGATAGCCACGGCTGCGCCGTTCGCCGATGAGATTCTGGCCTGGCCCTTTCCGCCAACCCTGACCGAAGCAGAGTC
Source organism: Candidatus Binatota bacterium (assembly GCA_011523265.1). Lineage (GTDB taxonomy): Bacteria > Desulfobacterota > Binatia > Bin18 > Bin18 > Bin18. The sequence continues at coordinate 6,801 of WTHD01000003.1, read as the reverse complement.
CGCCTATGCCATGGTCTTTATCATCCCGGTCGCCTCGCCGGGGCTGAAGATTCTGTGTCGGGAGTCCTTCACCCGACCGGGTGCGGTTGAGGATCATCCGCTGAGCGCCCGGTTTGACGAGATGGATGCGGTTGCGGTTTTTGATGATGTGCTTGTCCCCTGGCAGCGCGTTTTTTTGCACAAGGATGTCAACCTGGTCGGCCGGATGTATACCGGTACCCGTATTCGAGAATGGACGGCCCACCAGACCAATACGCGTCTGCTGTCCAAGCTCGAGTTTGTCTACGGTACGCTCAGCCTCATGGCTGAAGCCATCGGGGTTCAGGACAAACCTGTTGTCCAGGAGACCTTGGGCGAGGCCGCCAGCTATGTGGAGATCATCAAATCCATCCTGCTGGCGGCTGAACACGAGGCCGAAATTGACCCGTCCAACGGGGCCATCTACCCTGCTCTGAAACCCCTCCAGGTCGGACGGGTCTGGGGGCCGCGCATCTACCCGCGCTTGATGGCCATGATGCGTCGGATTGGCGCGGGCGGGCTGATGCAGCTTCCGGCGACATTCTCGGCCTTTGACGGGCCGACCGGCCCGGACCTGGAAAAATACTATCGCGGTGCCCGCCTCCCGGCCCAGGACAAGGTCCGGCTCTTTAAGCTGGCCTGGGACCTGGTTGGCTCTGATTTTGGATCACGGCACGAGCTGTACGAAATGTTCTACGCCGGCGACCCCAGCATGATTACGGCCAGCCTGCATCGGGATTTCGACACCGCGCGGTGTACGGAGCGGGTCAAGGCGTTTCTGGGTATGGAGAAATAAAGTTCTGAACTGATGATTCAGACATCGATTTTCAGAGGCGTATGGCGTGCCAGCACCTCGAATTATCGACAAGAAAGATTTGTGGATTTTTAGGCCGGATGGTCGATTTATCCGCGATTTATTCAGGTGGGAAAACGCCGAGGTATAGAACGGCCAGTAGAACTGGCACCCTGGTTTTCGTCACCGCTGGGCGGTCCGTTCGATCAACGTTTCCAAAGCTTTGCCCTGCTGTCGCAAGGCTTCCCCTTGCTGCTGTAAGGCCAGCATGCTTTCCTCATGCCGTTTCTCGGCAAGGTCCGTTTGGCGTTGTCGGTCGGCATTGCTCCGCTGCATCATCCTCAAACCGTAGGCAATCAAGAGGCATTGCACCAGTCCTACCAGACCCGCTACTCCGGCCTGAACATAGGTTGCCCAGTACGTTGCCTCTAAGGACGCCTGCTGGAAGGCAAGCGTCGCTGTCTCAAACTCAGTCATTTCTTCTCCCTCATACCTGCTGTCGAGCTTTTGCTTCAGACGGGAAGGCCCTATACCGGTGTCGCCAGCAGCTCGCCCAGGTGCCGGTCGATCTGTTTCAGATAGTCCGGCTCAATGCCAAACAGCCCGAGGTGGCCGTATACGCTGTGAAGCACCCGGAATTCGCTGTTCGGAATGAGCTGCTGTTCGGCTTCACAGTCGCGCGGCGGGAAAAACATGTCTTCGTCAATCGGCATGACAAATACTTTTGCCCGAATCCGCTCAAGCGCCTGTTTGAGATCTCCACCGGTATGCCGGCTGACATCCCCCCGCTGCCATTTCCAGGCCATACACAGCAGGTTGTTCGGATCCATGGGCAGAAAATAGTTCTCAACAAAACCGACCACAAAGTCTTCGGTGGAAGAGAAACCCAGTTCCCGCCAGGCTTCCTGCTTGAACAGCTCGGTACAGAAGCCCATCACCGACCACAGGCGGGCCTGACGGCGCAGTCCGACCTGGACCGCGTGCGGGTCGGTATACCAGCCGTTATTCCAGGCCGGGTCCGAGGTGATGGCCTCGTTTAGGGTCTCAACGTACAGAAAGTCGTGCGGTGTATTCTTGGCCGTGCCGGCCAGTGGGGCCGCGCGCTTGACCATGTCGGGATAGCGAACCGCCCACTCATAGGTCTGCTGGGCACCCATGGAGCCGCCACATACCAGCTCCAGGCGTTCAAGGCCAAACTGTTCGGTCACGAGCTTATGCTGGGCGCGGACGTCGTCGCCGATCCGGATGCGCGGGAAACGCGCCATATTAAACGGGACGGGCGTATTGGACGGCGAACTTGACAGACCGTTGCCGAGTTGGTTGGCGATAATGACGAAGTATTTGTCCGGGTCGATGGCCCGGCCTTTGCCCACGTGGACGTCAGCCATGATCTTGCTGGTTCCCGAGTACCAGGTCGGCATGAGGATGGCATTGTCCTTTTGGGCGCTCAGCGTTCCCTGGGTGGTATAGGCGAGCTTGCCGTCGTGCAGGGTGCCGCCTTCTTCCAGGGGAAAATTGCCGAGATCAAACAGCTCAAACGATCCGTGATTCTCGTGCGAGTAATAGTCGTTGAATACGCTGGCCATGCTGCGTCTCCTTGTCTGCTGAGCGTGTGCTGTTTGAATCAGCCGTCTGGTTGGGGTATAGCTGATTCGGACGGAAAGCCCAAGAGAAATAAAAGAGCACCATGGCACACGACACATCCCTGAACGCGGAACTCAACGCCATAGAATACTACTTCGAGCAGGGCGTTACCGACGGGCTGCCCGTTGTCCCTCCAACGGAAGAACGCATGCAAACCATGCTGGCTGCCACCTCCCAGGCCGTGGACGAAGTGGTTGCGCTCGTGCCGCCCAATTTTGGTGAGGCCTCGGTCGAGAAGATCGCCGTGAATGCGGTCATGGCCGGTTGCAAGCCGGCATTTCTGCCGGTCGTGATTGCCGGTGTTCGGGCCATGTGCGACGAACGGGCCAATCTGCACGGCGTGCAGGGCACCACCCACACGGCCACACCACTGTTTATCATCAACGGCCCGATACGCCAGCAGCTCGATATCAATTGTGCGGCCGGCGTGTTTGGTTCGGGCTGGCGGGCTAATGCGACCATCGGCCGGGCGCTGCGCCTGATCATGATTAATATCGGCGGGGCGCATCCGGGCGAGATCGATAAATCAACCATGGGCCATCCCGGCAAATACACCTATTGCATAGGCGAGTACGAAGAACAGAACCCGTGGGACCCCCTCCACGTCGAGCACGGCTACGAGCCGGAGCAGAGCACCATCAGCGTCTATTGCTGCGATGCCCCGCAGTGTGTGAGCAACCACGGCAGCCGTACGGCGCGCGGTATTCTGGACACCCTCGGGGCCAGTATGGCGGTCGGCTGGAGCGATAAGACCTATCTGGCCGGCAACTATATTGTCGTGCTGGGTCCTGAACACGCCAACAGCATTGCCGCCGATGGCATGGGTAAACAGGACGTCAAGCGCTATCTGTACGAGAACGTCCGGCGGCCGCTGCACGAACTCCTGCCCGGACCGGACGGCAGCGAAGGCGTGAAGCGGGACAACCTGCCCGGCTGGCTGAACGCCGCGGACGACTTCAGCCTGATCCCGAAAGTTTCTTCGCCGGACGGCATTATTATTGTCGTGGCCGGCGGGACGGCCGGACGCTTTTCCGTACATATGTGCGGCTGGGGTGGCGGCGCTGGGCGGGGTGATCTGGTGACCGTACCCATAGAGACGTAAACCCCCTCAAGAGGAGAACGACATGCCAAAACTCTATGACCCGACCGCAGCCCCGAAGCAGGCCGCCGCGGCACTCGCGGCCCGCTTACCGGACTTGCACGACAAGACCGTTGGTCTGCTCGACATCAGCAAGGCCAAGGGCAATTTTTTCCTGGATCGCGTGGAAGAGATGTTGACCGCACACTGTCAGCCGCGCGCCATCATCCGGCGTATGAAGCCCACGTTCGCCCGTCCGGCACCGGAAGACATTCGTCAGGAACTGGCCCAAAAATGCGATTTTCTGATAGAAGCCCTGGCTGATTGAGGGTCGTGTACAACGTGCAGTGTGCACGACGGCATCTTTTTTGAAAAAGCCGGTATCCCCTCTGCGGTGTTTGCCACGACCGAGTTTTCCAATGCCGCGCTTGCACAGGCCAAGGCGCTCGGCATGCCGGACTTCACGGTCATCCTGGTGGAGCATCCCATCCAACCGCTCACACCGGAAGAAGTCCATGGACGGGCCGAGGCCGTGTTCGGTCAGATGGTGGAAAAAGTGACGGGGCGAGCGGGCTCCTGATTTCACCCGTCCCAACTATCGGTAGGGGTGTCATGAATTCCCCCTACGGTCAAATCAAACCATTTACTCGGCCAAGGGGGCCAACGGGATAATGCCCATCACCACCGGCTCGTCACTCACCACTCGGGTAGTATGGCCCTGACCGGTCGTGTCTTCAACCAGGCGGGCGTCGCCGGGGCCGAAGCGTCGGGTGGTGCCGTCACCTAAGCCGATTTCCAGTTGACCGGAGAGAATAATCACGTACTGCCGGCGCGGCGCGGGATGCCAGTCCATAAAGGTCCCGACCGGTACTTCGACAAAAGAGATATGTGACGTGGCCTGCGGCTCAGTCAGGCCTGGATGCGAGGTCAGGTTCTGGTCTTCGAAATGCGATTGGCCGTCGTCCCCGGTGTACAGGCGATAGAGTCCCACTGTGCTCCCCTCCCTACTCCGGCTGAATCGGATACAGTTTGAGCGCGTTATCCCACATGATCTTGCGCTTGCTCTCATCCGACACATCGGGCAGCCCGAGCAATTCCTCGGTCGCTCGCGCATACAGGCGGCCTTCGGGATGGCCGAAATCGGTGGCGGTGACAATATTGTCGTCGCCCAGGGTGGCGACCACCTGGGCGATACCGGGGTCATCCTGGTCGGCGGCGATATAGCACTGGCGCTGAAAATAATCGAGCGGTGCCATGCTCAGCCCGTCAATGGCCAGCCCCCGAAAGCCGCCCTGAACGCCGGCCCCGAGACGGTCCAGCCAAAAGGCCACCCAGCCCGCGCCTGACTCCAGATGGACCACTCGCAGCCTGGGATGGCGCTCCAATACGCCTCCCATAATCAGCGCCGTACTGGCCAGCATATTGCCAATGGTGAACGCCACCGTGCCTTGCGCAACGCGGAGTTCGGGCAGGTAGTAATACAGCATCTCGTCCGCGGCGTTGCCCGCTCCGACATGGATGCCCAGCGGGACGTCGAGGTCTTCCAGCGCGGTCCACAGCGGCTCGTAAAACTCGTCGTATAAACGATGTTTTCCGACCGGGGTCGGGTTGATGTGCACCGCCTTGAAGTCGAACTCTCTGACGCAACGGCGAGCCTCTTTTGCCGCCTCAAAGGGATCTCGCAAGTCCACCGAAGCGACCCCGACCACTCGCTTGCCGGCCGCGGAACAAAAGTCGTGCAGCCAGTTATTATACGCCCGACGATAGGCCGCCGCGGTGTCGGCTTCGAGTTCCGGCACCGCCGTCATGTACAGGCCAGCCGTCGGATACAGGATCATATAATCAATGCCCGCCCGCTCCAGGGCCAGGTCGTAGTGCTCGGGCGGGAAACCCTCGCGCGCAAAGCTGGCATAGGCTTCGTCATGCTCCGGCAGAACGATACGGGTGCCGGCATCACCAAAAGCGGGCCGGCCCTCTCGGACGGGATCACTCCCAAAGGGCATGACGTATTCTTGGTCGTGGGCCGATGGAACGGTGACGGAAATGCCAAAACCGAGCGGATCGCCCTGATAATCAACCCACGCCCGCGGCATGTGTGAGCGAAACTTGGGTTCGAGATATTTTTCAAACAGATCCGGCGGCTCCAGGATATGGGAGTCACTATCAATGAGGCGATGACTCTTGCTCATTGTTCCCCTCCTTTTTCAGACGCGACGCTGCGCCAACTTCAGCCGCACCCTAGCGTAACCGAAAGCCGTGTCAAGTTGCGCCTGTCCTTCCACGGGACGCTTTGACACGCCTGTCGTTTCACAGGATAATCTCGCCAGCAAAGACAAGGAGTGCAAGCATGACAGATATGACAGACAAAGTCGCCCTCGTTACCGGAGGCAGTTCGGGCATTGGCCGGGCAACCGCCCTGGCCTTCGCCCGTGACGGCGCCAAAGTCGCGGTTGCCGATCTCAATATCGTCGGCGGGCAAGAAACGGTATCCCTCATCACCGGGGCTGGTGGTGAAGCGTGTTTCATTGAGGCCGATATGGGCGAGGCCGCCTCCGTAGCGGCCATGGTCGAAAAGACCGTTGAGACCTACGGCAGGCTCGACTACGCCCATAATAACGCCGGCATCGAAGGCGTACTCAAACGGACGGCCGAGCAGGCCGAAGAGGACTGGGCACCGGTCATCCAGATTAATCTGACCGGTGTCTGGCTGTGTATGAAGTATGAGATCCCGCACATGCTCCAGCAAGGGGCTGGAGCCATTGTCAACACGGCCTCCGGGGCGGGCCTCATCGGCGTGAAGCGCATGGCTGCCTATGTGGCCAGCAAGCACGGTGTGGTCGGGCTGACGAAAACCGCCGCGCTTGAATACGCCAAATCCGGTATTCGGATCAACGCGGTCTGTCCAGGGGTCATCAAGACGGCCATGGTTGATCGAGTCTCAGGCAACCGGCCGGACGTCCTCGATAAGATGATTGCCGCGGAACCCATTGGTCGTACCGGGCAGCCGGAAGAAATCGCCGAGGCCGTGGTGTGGTTGTGCTCGGACGCAGCCTCGTTTGTCACCGGCCACGCTATGGCCGTGGATGGCGGGGCGGTCGCAGCGTAAACCTGGGAAACTAACAGGTTTTGGCTCTCGGCGGATCGGTGGGGCCGTCAGCCTCCTGTCTGGGAGTGGGTGGGCCTCGTGCCCGCAAAAAGCCTCGCCGTTCACTCACTCCACGTTCGTAATGACGAAGTTTTGACTCCTCTCCTGCCACTCCAATAGGGC
>WTHD01000484.1 GCA_011523265.1 Candidatus Binatota bacterium | reverse complement strand
CCCACCGCGTCCGTCCCGAACACTGCTTGGCCATCACGTTTACCCGCCGAGCTGCGGACGAAATGCGTGAACGCTTCCACCGTCTTCTGCCCGCTGTTGCCGCCACGATTCCACTTTTTACATTTCACGCTTTGGGCCTGTCCGTTCTCCAGGAACATTGGAACGCGGCAGGTCTCCAACGGGGCTTTCGGGTCGCGTCAGACGCGGAGCGTCAACATCTGCTGCGCGAAACACTTGGCGTCTCGGCTCGCCGGATACGCAGCCTGCTGTCAGCCATTTCGGTGGCAAAACGAACGGGACAGGCGCCGGCTGAGGCTCGCCAGGTCGACATCTATCACCGCTACCAACAGGAATTGGACGCGCGGAATCTGGTCGATTTCGATGACCTGATTGGCCGCACGATTCAGGTCTTCGAGTCCGACACCGGCCTGCGTGACGCCTATCGTGAGCGCTCCCAATGGGTGTGTATTGACGAATATCAGGACGTGGACGAGCAGCAGGTCCGCCTCATCAAGCTACTCGTGCCGCCTGACGGAAACATCTGTGCGATTGGCGACCCGGATCAGGCCATTTATCGTTTCCGTGGAGCGGACGTCCGTTTCTTCGACCAGTTCACCGCCGACTTCCCGAGTGCGCAAGTGGTCCGACTGACGCGGAATTATCGCTCTGACAGTAACATCGTCCATCTCTCTTCCCAGGTCATTGCGCCGTCCGGGTCCGAGCAGAAGTCCACCCCGGTCCTTGCCGACACCCCAAGCTTAATCACGCTCCACGAAGCGCGGACGGAGAAGGCCGAGGCCGAGTTCGTCGTGCACTCAATCGAAACGCTGCTGGGCGGACACAGCTTCTTTTCGATTGATAGCGGTCGATCCCGAGACGCCGAAGACCGGGCCGTCTCCTTTTCTGACATCGCGGTGCTGTACCGAACCGAAGCCCAAGCAGAGGCGGTCGTTGAGGCCCTTCACCGTTCGGGTATGCCGTTTCAGAAACACGCCCATACGCGGCTACTCGACCATCCTGAGGTGGCGCTACTGCTCGATACTCTGCGCGAACAGCCCGGCGACGGCGCTCTGGTGGCGCGGCTTGAAGCCGCGTGTGAAAAAGCTGAGGCCACTGGGGCAGGAGCAGAGACAAGAGCGGCCCTTGAGCTCCTGCAACCCGTCGCTCGGGAGTGCGGGGACGATCTGGACCGCTTTCTCTCTACCCTTGCGCTGGAAACGCAGGTCGATACCTGGGACCCGCGCGCCGACCGGATTTCCTTACTCACCCTCCATGCCGCCAAAGGTTTGGAATTCCCCGTTGTCTTTATCGTTGGCTGTGAAGACGGCCTTCTCCCGCTGACCTGGGGCAAAGCCGAAGCTGCCGATCTTGAGGAAGAGCGCCGTCTGTTCTACGTCGGCGTCACGCGGGCAAAAACCAAACTCTATCTGTGTCAGGCCAGGAAACGCCGCTGGCGCGGGACGGTGCAAGCCATGTCTCCTTCTCCGTATTTAGCCGATATTGAGGAACACCTGCTCGAACGTCGCCGGAGTCAGTTGAGTGCACGGGGGAAGAAGAAAGCGGATCAGTTGGAGCTGTTTTGAGAGGGAGGAGAATCGGACCAAAGAGGCAGATTTGATAACAACTCCTTGAGGTCGAGCCAAAATCTGATAATCTGATTGGCATGAAATCGCATATTTCAGCAACGCAGGCCGCTCGGACCTTTTCCGCTCTCCTCAACCGCGTACACTATCGGGGTGAAGAGTTTGTTGTTGAGCGGAGCGGGGAGCCGGTCTGTCGCATCATCCCAGTCCAGCCCGCCGCTCGCACCCTTGCCGATCTTGTACAGCTCCTGCGTTCAATTCCAAAACCCGACCCAGGCTATTGGGAGACCGTGGAAGCGGTCACGGTACAGCAACCTGTGTTGTCAGAGTCGCCGTGGGAATCCTGATCGACACGAGTGTATTAATTGCGATAGAGCGAGGGCAACTCGATCTGGATTCCTTGCTCGCGAAACAGGCGGAAGAGGACATCGCGCTCGCGGCTGTTACTGCCTCGGAACTATTGCATGGCGTACACCGGGCGGGGAAGGCTGCGCATCGGGCTCGGCGTGAAGCGTTTGTCGAGCAACTACTCTCTCATCTTACAGTCATCCCGTTTGACCTCGTAGTGGCACGGATTCATGCTCGTATCTGGGCAGGACTCGCTGCCAAAGGAGTGACCGTCGGGGCACACGATTTACTCATTGCTGCTACCGCACTGGCATCTGACTTCAGGGTAGCGACTCGTGATGAGCGAAGCTTCTCCCGTATTCCTGGGCTTTCCATCGTGCGGTGGTAGCAAGAAAAGTCGCTGGCGCGGAACAGTGCAAGCCCTGTCTCCTTCTCCGTATCTGGCCGATATTGAGGAGCACCTGCTCGAACGTCGCCGGAGTCAGTTACGTGCACGGGGGAAGAAGAAAGCGGATCAGTTGGAGCTGTTTTGAGGGGTGGCGGCCCATTGGGCCAAAGAGGACATATGCCGCTCAATGGGAAACGGTGCTCCATCAGCGCGTCTTTCCGCGTCTGAGTGACCAACTCGTGCATACCATCACCACGGCGGATGTGCTGGCTATTTTAACGCCTATTTGACACGAGAAACCGGAGACGGTCAGACGGGTGCGGCAGCGGGAAGGAGAACAATTATGTGGCTAAAATGGTGGAAGAGAAAACCATACATAGAAATCCTGTCTATTCTGAGAGAGGAGCCGAGCAAAGACGGGTGGAATATTTTAGAGATCAAGAAATCCTTGAAAGAGTTACCCATTAAGGAAAAGTGGTCGGCAAGGGAGCTGTATCATACCGTTAGAGAGCTGAAAGATGAGGGACTGGTTACTGTCGATCTCGTCAAGACCAGATTTAAGAGAAAAGTTTTCACCGATCTCAACATCACCATAAAAGGGTATGGGATTATACTGTTTTATGGAAAGAAACAGAGGGGTCAAAGGAGGAAAGAGCCCACGACCACAGACTTGTGCGGAGCTGTTCTCACGGCGATAAATAAGGGTCATGTGAAGGGAAAAGCCATGGTGGGGCTAGTTGATGAGGTCCAGAAATCTTACAAAGCTAGTGACAAGAGCATCCGCGAATGTACAGACACGCTAAAAGAAAGAAACGATTTCTATATGCAGGAGAATACCGTCTGGAAACTGACAGAAGACGGACTTACGAGAATGTATCAATTCGTAGAAGAGAGATACAGGGATTTGTATGTAGAAATGCAAGAACGGATGAAGAGTGGGGAACCTCAATCCTTAGTTGATGCGTGGGGCCGAAGAGAGATACAGAGAATGGAGGAAGAAGAGATCAAAAAGGTTAAGATTTTTGAGACGCATAAGATGGCGATAGAAAATGCTATGTGGGGAATTGGCGGGGTTATCGTGGGAGTAATACTTAGCTTGATATCCATTATTGTCGGAATGGCATATTAGACCAAAGCGCCCCTTCCTAACGCCTATTCTTCATCTCCACCAGTAAGAGAGACGCCATTCTCAACCAGATCGCCACACAAGAGCGAGAATACCCAAACCCAACCCAATCCATAGACACCCCCTTAGTGTTAACCGAACAGGAGTTGCCGCATATGTTCGGGCCGGGTGACCAGGCCCGCCAGCTTGTGCAGTGAGGCATCAATAGCCTGAGCGAAAGCGTCAGGCCCGCCGAATCGCTCCACCGTGTCTGGTGGCATGAACTTGAACAGGAAATCGGCCGTGCCGGGTGGCAGGGCGGCGAAGTGAACCGCTAGAATGCCATAATCCCGCAAGAGCAGCATAGCCAATGCGGCAGCCGCCTCATACGGAACAATCGCTGCCTGCGGGGCCGCGCTCAGCCCGGCCCGCTCCAGGACCAGTTCGAGGATATCGTCTGCCGGCAACTCGGCGATTACGGGCGTTTCGTGTATCCGGCTCCCCAAGAGGGCCCGCAGGGCGGCTGCGACCTGTTTGGTGCTATCAACCAGAGCCTGCACCCGTCCCGGGGTGTAGGCTTCCAGCGAGCGGATGACTGCCGGGTACAGCAGGGGGCGAGCCTCAAGCCCAAATTCCCAGGCGCGCGCCCGGATGCGAGCAACAAGCTGCTGCTCACCCGCCATCAAGCCTACCCGCGGGCCGCTGGTGCCATACTTATCCAGCCCGGTCGCGCCCAGGTCTACGCCGAGTTCGAGCATCTTGGGCTGCTCCAGGATAGCGGGACCGACCCGCGCCCCACCCGCCTCATCCGCATACACGAGAATATCCCGCTCGTGAGCCAGACGGACGATCTGCTGCAAGGCTTCAACGGACAGTGCTTCATAGGTCACCGCTAAGCGCGTGAGCACAACCAGGGCGACGTCTCTTTCTCGCTCCAGCACCGCCGTGAATTCCTCCACGCCTTTGGTATCCACGAGGCGCGCGCCGACGTGCGCCGCCGCCCGAATGACGGACGGATGACTATGGCTGGCTGACACCCCGATGACGACAGCGCCCGGTTTCACCAGCACCAGATGGGTCGCCAATGTGGCCGCGGTGAGTCGGTTAAAGAGCATGACGTCGTGACGATCCGGAGACCCGCCGAGGTGCTCCAGCGTCAACCGGCGGAGACGCTCTGTATACAGCGCGGGAGCGATTTCATCGTGGGCAAACAGGATGTCCTCTCCGCTGAGCGGCAGGCCATGTTCGAGCCCGGTAAAATTGAAAACCGCCTCCGGGCCGTTCTCATCGATGCGGCGTCGGACAATCCGGCCCGCCTGCTGAAGTTTGCGGAAATCATCCTCCGTACTGGTCAGGATATCCCCTCGGGCGTACGGCAGAGCCGTGGCAAATGAGTTCCCGAAACGGTCGGTCTTCATGACGAACCCTCCCCTCTCTCGTTTTGAATAATAGAAACGCCTTGGCGAAAATGTCAACGCGGCATAGGATACTCAGGCGTATTAAGGAGGAATCCCCAGATGAAAGCCGCAGTCCTGTCGGAAGTTGGTGGCCCGTTGATGATTGAGGATATTCCGCAACCCCGCCCCAAGGCTGGTGAAGTCTTGGTCAAAGTCGCTGCGTGTGGTGTGTGTCATACCGACCTGCATGTGATGAAGGGTGAAGTGAAGTTCCCGCTGCCGTGTGTGCTGGGCCACGAGATCTCCGGCGTTGTTGAGGAGGTCGGTCCGGGGGTGAAGACGATACGGACCGGGGAGAACGTGGTGTGTAGCTTTATCATGCCGTGTGGGGTGTGCTCGTACTGTGTGCAGGGGCGGGACGATCTGTGTGAAACCTTCTTCGCCCTGAACCGTCTGCAGGGGACACTCTACGATGGGGAGAGTCGTCTCTCTCGTGCCGATGGTTCGACCCTGGCGATGTATAGTATGGGCGGCCTGGCTGAGTATGCGGTTGTTCCCGCCAGCGATGTCTTTCCCGCCCCTGCCAACGTCTCCCTGACCGATGCGTGTATTCTCGGCTGTGCCATGATGACAGCCTATGGCGCGGTGAAGAATCAGGCGCGCGTCCAACCGAGCGACAGCGTGGCCGTCGTCGGCGCAGGCGGTGTGGGCTCAAACGTTGTTCAGGTCGCCAAGGCTTTTGGGGCCGGCCAGATTATTGCGGTTGATGTGCGCGACGATAAATTGGAAGCGGCCCAGGCCCTGGGCGCGACCCATACGGTGAATGCCAGTCAGGAAGAGCCCGTCGCGGCTGTGAACAATGCCACCAGCGGCCAGGGGGTGGACGTAGCCATTGAAGCCCTGGGACGACCGGAGACCGTGGTGAACGCGTTCATGATGGCACGTGATGGAGGGCGCGTAGTGGTGATCGGTATTGCCCCAGGCACGACAACTGCGGGCATTGAGATTACCCGTCTGGTCCGCCGCGGCATTCAGCTTATGGGCTCCTACGGCAGTCGCGTCCGCACCGACCTGCCCGAGGTCTTGGCCTTGGCGGCCAAGGGGCAGGTGAATGTGTCTCAACCTATTACGCGGCGTTACCGCCTGGAACAGGCGGATGAAGCCTATGCGGTCTTGAGTCGGGGTGAGATTGTTGGACGAGCGATTGTGAGCATGGCCTAGTCCTCCGCTCTTCTCCCTCGGAGAGAAGCGTGTTTCTCGGAAAGCGCCGGTCAGCCAGCCGCCTGCTCCGGGAGCGCGGCCTCGTCCGTCGTCGCATCCGGGTGTCGTCCAACCGGTCGCCGAGTAAATTCCAGCGCATCGTCGGTCAGCGAACCATAGGCGACCGTCCAGGTATCAAGCAGATAATTTTGGTACGCCCGCCAGGGCAGCTTGATGCCCTGCTTGGGGAAGGCATCGATTGCTCTTTGGACGTAACCCGAAGTGAAATCGATGAACGGCTCCCGCTCCATATCCGGGTCGTGGGGGCGCGGGCAGCACTGCGCGTAGCCGTTCGCCTGCATATAGTTGAGCAGGCGGCAGACATACTCGCAGGTGAGATCGCATTTCAGCGTCCACGACGCGTTCGTATAGCCAACAGTCAGGGCCAGGTTCGGCACGTTGCTGAACATGACGCCTTTGTACGTCAGCGTCTTCGAGAACTCGACGGACTCACCATCGACCGTCACTCCGAGACCACCGAGGAGTTGCAGATTGAGACCCGTGGCCGTCACGACGAGATCGGCCTCAAGCGTTCTTCCCGAACGCAGGCGGATGCCTTGCTCGGTGAAGGTCTCGATATGGTCGGTCACAACCGAGACCTGGCCGGCTTTGATCGCTTTGAACAGGTCACTGTCCGGGACCAGGCACAGGCGCTGTTGCCAGGGGTTGTAGTGGGGGGTGAAATGCTGATCGACATCATAGTCGGGCCCCAACGCCGCGCGCACCTGGCGCAAAAGAAACGCCTTGGCCCGCTCCGGGGAGTGACGGCAGAACCAGAAGAAGTAGGCTCCGATAAGCACATTTTTCCACCGAATCAGGCGATAGACCAGGGCATTCGGAAGAAAACGGCGCAGCGTATTGGCGAGAGAGTCCTTTGATGGCAGGGAGAGAATATAGCTGGGCGAGCGTTGCAGCATCGTGACATGGGCCGCCCGCTTGGCCAGTTCGGGGACGAGCGTCACCGCGGTCGCTCCGCTGCCGATGACGATGACGCGCTTGTCCGCGTACTCGATATCATCGGTCCACTGCTGCGGATGCACGATCCGGCCTCGAAAGTGCTCGGTTCCGGCAAAATCCGGGGTGTAGCCTGCGTCGTAGTTGTAGTACCCGCTGCACATGAAGAGGAAGTTGCAGGTGAAGCGGCAGCTCTCCTTCGTGTCGGGCCGTTCGGCTTCGACCGTCCAACGCGCGTCCGCCGTGGACCAGGCGGCCCGCTTCACGTGGTGGCCAAAACGAATATTGCGATCGATCCCGAACTCCCGAGCGGTCTCGTTGACGTAGCGAAGGATGGCGGGCCCGTCGGCGATGGCCTTTGGATCGGTCCAGGGCCGGAACGGGTAGCCCAGCGTATACATGTCCGAATCCGAGCGGATACCGGGGTAGCGGAACAGGTCCCAGGTGCCGCCGATGGTATCGCGGCGTTCGAGAATGGCATATGTCCGGCCCGGACAGGCGGTCTGCAGATGATAGCCGGCGGCAATCCCGGAGATTCCCGCGCCGACGACCAGGACATCGAAATGTTCCGTACTCATAGCTCCAGCATCTCAATTACAAATATGCCAGGTTTCTCGCCTCGACGGGAACAGCGGCAGGGGTCAGCCCAAGCTCGCGCCGGACGATGTTGACGCCTTGCGCGAGGGCTACCATTTTATAGAAAGCGTGCTTGCGGGAAATGCCCTGACGCCCAAACCCGCAGTCGGTGCTGAGAATCAAGCGTTCGGGTTCAATAAGCTTCAGGGCCTGGCGCACGGACTCGGCAATCTCTTCCGCTGTTTCGACTTGCAGGGTGCGGTGCGATACCACGCCAATAGCGATTTTCTTGTCTTTACCGATAGCGGCGGCAACATCGGCGAGTTCGGCAAAATTGCTGAACTTCATCTCAAAGGTCACCACGTCCACCTCAAGCTGATCGAGATACGGCAAAACGGGCTTATAGCGCGCGCCGTAGCCGAGGTTCTGGGCAAACGGGTTCCCCCAACAGGTGTGGCACCACACTTCGGTTTTATCGCGCAGCCCGGCGACTTCCAGGTTAAAGGCCTCCACGTAGACCTCGGGCGAAATTTCCCAGTCAATCTCTTCCACAAAGTGGAAACACGGCTCCTCGACCTGGACAATGGGGCAGCCGGCATCGGCCAGTTTATGGTATTCGCCATTAACGGCCTGGGAGAGGGCCATGATCGTTTCTTGGCGGTCCCGGTAATGCTCGTTAATCACGAGCATATCGACTACCTGGGCCGAGCAGGCTCCAAATTTCACCGGCTGTTCGGCCAGCCCCTGAGCGGTTTTCCAGGCGATGTCATACTCGAGGCTGCCGGCGCTCACCGGCCCCGTGACGGTGGGCGGTAAGCGGGTCACCATAATCTCATGAAAGATATCGCCGGGTTGGAGTTCCCGCGGAGAGCCGCCGAACGGGAGGGAGCGCAACGCGCCGGGCGACAGGCCCTCCACCCGATCAAAGATATAGCCAAACCACGCTCGTCCGCCGATATCCCGATCAAATCGCATATCGCCATCCGTCATGATATCGATCCCGGCCCGGCGTTGATCGCTGATACAACTGGCAACCGCATCAATATACTGCTCGTGAAACTGATAATCGCCCAACAAGGCTGAGGACATAGGGCGGCCGGCAAGGTTGAGCGTGAACCATTCGGGTCGCGGCAGGGAGCCGGTGATCGTCGTGGCGAGCGGACGATTGAGCGTGGCAACGAACATGGCTGGCCTCCTTATCTATTTTACGCGTCAGCGCAGTACATCTCACGAAAGGCCCTTATCTTGCTGCCGTCTTTCTTCTTCGAGCAGGGCTGCGGCTGATATGCCGAGGTCGGTCTTTGGACGACGGGCGAGACGTTCATGGAATTCACATCGGGCCAACTCCTTTTCGATTGCCTCACACGCGAAATCGCTCAGCGTACAGTGCTGCTTTTGCACATAGCGTCGTAGCCGTCGGTGAAGGGACTCGGACATGTTTTTGATCTGTAGAGTGCTCATGGAACCCTTATAGCATGCTCAGAAAGAGCGGTCTGGTTATTTCTCCTCCAGCCACCGATTAAACCTGGGCGAGCGTTTTTCCCGAAACGCCCGCATGCCTTCTTCGGCATCGGGATGATGGTCCGAGACTGCGGTTTTCGAGGCAATCTCGTCCAGGGACTGGGCAAAGGTCATCTCGGCCGCATTATAGAGAGAGCGTTTGAGCATCCGCATGGCGACCTGCGGGCCGTTGGCGAGTTCGCGGGCGAGGTTCAGCGTTCGGTCCATGAGTTCGGCTGGCGGGACGACTTCGTGCACCAGCCCGAGGTCCAGCGCTTCCTGGGCCGACACAATCCGTTTCCGCATGAGGAAATCCATGGTTTTTCCCACGCCCATCAACTGCGTGAGCAGAAACTGGCCGCCCTCGTCGGGCAGGAGTCCGAAACGGAGCGTGGCGCTACCCATACGAGCCTCTGCGGATGCAATGCGGAAATCACACGCCAGGGCGAGCGAGAAGCCGGTTTGAATCGCCACGCCGTTCAGCGCGGCAATGGTCAATTTGTCCAGATTTCTGACCGCCTGATTGAGCGGCTGTGAGAGATGCCGCAGGCCGTTATACGTCCCCGTCGGGTTGTGATGCCCTCCCGGAATATCGGGCATCCGCGCCTGCCCGGCCTGCTGCCCGACCGGACGTCCGGTGATATCGTCGCCCGCGGAAAAGGCGCGCCCCGAGCCGGTAAACACGACCACACGGATCGCGTCGTCCATCTGGGCCTGGATGAGGGTTTCAACCAGGTCGCGCTTCAGGTGATGCGTCATCCCGTTCAGCCGCTCGGGCCGGTTAAAGGTAATCAGGCTAATGCCTGGGTCCTGTATCGAAACGGCGAAGCCGCGAAAATTGCCTGTTTGCATGGCGTATCCTCCTTATGCGATGTCCGGTGTTTCCCACTCCTTGGCACGGTTCACGGCCTTTGCCCAGCCGGCCTTGAGTTCCTCCCGACGTTCTGGTGACAGGTCGGGCTCAAAAATGCGATCGATCTGCCACTGGCTCGCAATCTCGCTTGGATCTTTCCAATAGCCGACCGCCAAGCCGGCCAAATAGGCGACCCCCAGCGCGGTTGTCTCTGCAATTTTTGGACGAACCACCGGCACGCCGAGGATGTCGGCCTGAAACTGCATCAACAGATTATTCACGCTTGCGCCACCATCGACGCGCAACTGGGCGAGCCGCAGGCCCGCATCCGCCTCCATGGCGGTCAGGACGTCCATGGACTGGTAGGCGATGCTTTCCAGCGCGGCCCGGGCAATATGAGCCGCGGTCGAGCCGCGCGTCAAACCGAAGAGTGAGCCGCGCGCATATGGGTCCCAATGCGGGGCACCCAGGCCGGAAAAGGCCGGCACGAGATAGACCCCCCCCGTGTCCGGGACGCTGGCCGCCAGGGTCTCGACCTCTGCCGACGACTTAATAATACCGAGTCCATCACGCAGCCACTGCACCACGGCTCCCGCCATAAAGACGCTGCCTTCCAGCGCATACTGGGTGCGGCCGTCGCATCGCCACGCCGCGGTAGTAAGCAGATGGTTCTGAGAGGCAATGGGCTGCTCACCGGTCTGCATGAGCATGAAGCAGCCCGTGCCATACGTATTTTTTACCATGCCGGGTGTGGTGCACATCTGGCCAAATAACGCCGCGTGCTGATCGCCGGCCATCCCACTCATCGGTACGGCCGTGGCGAGGAGGTCTGTTGACGTTTCCGCGTAGACTTCGCTGGAACTGCGTACCTCGGGAAGGAGTTGGCGGGGGATATGGAGGACATCGAGTAATTCCTGATCCCACTCTCCCGTTTGGATATTCAACAACAGGGTGCGCGAAGCATTGGTGACGTCGGTAATATGCTTCTTCCCCTGAGTCAGTTGCCAGACGAGCCAGGTATCAACGGTTCCAAAGGCCAGCCGGCCGGCTTCGGCCTTGGCGCGTGCGCCCGGAACGGTGTCTAGGAGCCACCGGATTTTTGTTCCCGAGAAATACGGGTCGATGACCAGGCCGGTCTTGTCCCGAAAAAAGGTCTCCAGACCCTGTTGCTTGAGCGTATCGCACAGCGGGGCGGTACGACGGTCTTGCCAGACAATCGCATTATAGATCGGCTGGCCCGTTTCTCGGTCCCAGACGAGGGTGGTTTCGCGCTGATTGGTGATACCCAGGGCGCTGACATCGGTGCTCGACAGACCCGCCTGGGCCAGAACTTCGGTCACGGCCGCTGCCTGTGACGACCAGATTTCATTGGCATCCTGCTCCACCCAGCCGGGCTGAGGGAACAGCGGGGTCAATGCTTTTTGCGCAATCCCGCGTATGGTGCCTGTGTGGTCAAAGAGAATAGCGCGAGAGCTGGTCGTGCCTTGATCGAGAGCAAGAATATAGTGAGCGCGGTGCACGGGAATTCCTGACTCAAACCAGCGTCTCCATCGGGCGTCTTTCTACCATGGCGCTCAGGCTGATAGCAACGTGAGAAACGCTTATGCTCCGTCCGCCTAGTCGGACCCGCCTCGCTATTCCCGCCCGTTTCCGGCTGTGATACAGCCAGAAGCCTCATGCCCTCTGACTTTTTGCGTGGCGTCAAAATAGGCGCGGGCTGTTTGGTGGGCGCCGGGGCTCTCTTGCTTCTCATGCTTTTTGGTATGGCCATGTGTGCCGGGCATTTTCAGGAGCAGATGCTCGAAGAGTTGGAGGAGCAGTTCGAGGAGTGGCCGCCTCAGGAAATGCCGGACACGGACGCCGTCCGGCACGTAGCATTCCCTCGACGATGATACACAGGAGGAAGACAATGTCTCAGGAACATCCATTCGTACAGACTATAAAGAAATATTATCAGGGCTGTAGTACGGCGGACGTGGAACTCATGAAATCGACCTTTACCGATGACGTTGTCCATTATTTTACGCACCATGCTCCCATCCGAGGCGCAGAATCCCTGGCTGGCTATTGGGCCAAGATGCAGCCGCGCATTCGGGCGACGTGGACCTGCGACCATGCGGTTGTCCAAGGAGATGAATGCGTGATCGAGTGGACGATGACCTGGACGCCGCCAACCGGCCCAGTCGAGGCCATGCGCGGGGCGGAGTGGTATATTTTTCGTGGAGATAAAATCGCGGAGATTCGCGCCTATTATATCAACCGTCACCTGCCCTACGAACAGCCCAATTTTGAATTGGAGGGTTTCCCGTACGCCGAGCGGGAGTATACGCTCCTGCCTGATTCGTAAACGGTCAGGTAATCGCGGCCCTTATCCATCCGGAAAGGCGCGCTCAATGGCTACCCGGACCGCCGTCTTCGCTCCGTGTGCCAGAAAACTCCCGTGAGCGCTCAGGAGCGCATCGAAGGCATGGGTTAACGGCCGCTCTCCGCGCTGAGAAACTCCGTTGACAGGCCGCGTGTTATGCCATAGCAGCACTATTCGTTATGCTCTTCGGCTTCCTCTTCTTTCTGCTCGGCCTGACCTGTCTGGTTGGCTTTTTTGCCGTGCGCGAGAGCCGGAAATCGGAAGAGGACTATTTTCTGGCCAGCCAGACCATCTCTCCCTACAGCCTGGCCT